>NZ_JBUEGC010000015.1:0-120843 GCF_054963655.1 Streptomyces sp. HSS9-12
AGTCGATCCTTCCAAAAGTCAAGGAATCTGACGAACTACCCACTCATATGGGCGTGTTGAGCAGATACGGCGCCGTGGCTGCGCCATGATCAGCGCGACATGAACGACGACCTCGCCTCCCCGGGTGCCGAAGCCGCCGAGTCGCGCGGCTGCCTGTTCGCCCTCTCGCAGCCCCCGCTCATGCTGTTCCTCGCCGTGATCGGCAGCCTGCTGCTGATCACGGCCCTGCACGACTTGCTGCGATGGTGACGCGTCAGGGCCCGTCAGCCGCGGCGCGCGCGGAGTCCGCCGCGTCACCGGCCTCCCGGCGCCGCGCCCGGTACGCCGCCACGTGCAGCCTGTTGCCGCAGGTCCGGCTGTCGCAGTAGCGCCGCGAGCGGTTCCGGGACAGGTCCACGAACGCGCGCCGGCAGTCGGGGGCCTCGCAGCGCCGTAGCCGCTCCCGCTCCCCGGCCACGACCAGGAAGGCCAGGGCCATGCCGCCGTCGGCCGCCAGGTGGTCGGCGAGGGACGCGCCCGGCGCGAAGTAGTGCACGTGCCAGTCGTAACCGTCGTGGTCGGTCAATCGGGGCGTGGTGCCGGCAGCGGCCACCATCGCGTTGAGCAGCTCCACCGCCTGGCGCGTGTCCGTGGCGGCGAAGACCTCGGCGAAGCGGGAGCGCACGGACCGTACGGCGATCAGGTCCCGCTCGTCGAGCGCGCCGACGTCGCTGATGGCGTTGCGCTCCACGAAGCGGCGCAGCGCCGTGACGTCCGGCAGTGCATCGGGCTCGCCTCCCCGTTCCGCCGGGGACGCCCCCACACCGTCGCCCGCCGTGTTGATCAGGTCGACGACGCAGTCGAGGGCGCACCGGGTGTCGTGGTTGATCAACACGGTTCGCTCCCTGGCGCTGGTGGTCGGTTCGAGCGGCGTCCTGTCGGGTGGTGGCCGACTCTAGCGTCACCTACGCATCGGCGCCCTCGCTGCGGAGTGCTCCGCGGCGAGGGCGCCGGTGTCTGCGGTATGAGGTTGTCCGGATCCGTACCGTCTCCCCGAGTCGGACGGCTACGGTTTGTGAGCGTTGGGGGGCTGTGGGTGTCTGAGCGCCTCTCGGATGCCGGGCTGGTTCAGCTCTCCGCCAGGATGTGCGAGAGCTCGGTGTCGAGGTCGAAGTGCCGGTGTTCGGTGCCGGGCGGCACCGCGGCGTCGGTTCGCTTCAGGAACGATTCCAGTGCCCGCGCCGGGGCCTCGAGCAGGGCTTCGCCCTCCGGTGAGCTCAGGGCGATGCAGACGACGCCCTGGCCGTGACTGCGGGACGGCCACACGCGGACGTCGCCGGTGCCGGTGGGCCGGTGCAGCCCCTCGGCGAGGAGGTCGCGGGCGAACACCCACTCGACGGTCTCCTCGGCTCCGGTGTGGAAAGTGGCGTGCACGGCGTAGGGATCGGCCGTGTCATACCGCAGGCCTGCCGGGACTGGCAGGGAGGATTCGCTCGACACAACGAGGCGCAGGTGCAGCTCGCAGCTGACCGTGGTGTTCATAAGCGCCATGGCCTTTCGCTCAGTGTGCGCTCGGGGATTCGCACGTCGGCGAAATCGACATGCCACCTACGGTGTCGTTGTAAACCCCTCTGACCGTTTTGGGGTTGTTCAGGTACCTCGTACGGGGGAGTTCTTTATCATCCTCAACGTCCATGCCGGTGATCCATCAGTTCGGGTACTTTGGGGCGTATGAACGCGGAGAGTGACGAGCAGCGCAAGGCCGCCAAGACGGTGGCCGCCGGCGCTGTCACGGGGGACGGTACGCACGCGGCGGATGCGCGAGCCGCCGGGGCGACGGCGATCGGGTCGAAGACGGCCGGTGGCGAGGGAGGCGCGCTGCTCGGCTCGCGGGCGCCGCGGTTCATCCGGGCGTCGAGACCGCTGCATCTGAGCTGGCAGGTGGGTGTTTTCCTGGTCGGCCTGGCCATCGTGGCGGGCGGCGTGGTGATGCTGCCGCTGCCGGGGCCCGGCTGGCTGGTGATCTTCGCCGGTATGGCCGTGTGGGCCACGGAATTCGTCTGGGCGCAGCTGGTGCTGCGCTGGACCAAGCGCAAGGTGACCGCGGCGGCCCAGCGGGCCTTCGAACCCCACGTGCGCCGACGCAACATCATTCTCACGACGGTGGGGCTGGTGATCATCGCGGTCGTGCTGGCGGTCTACACGTGGCAGTTCGGCTTCGAGATGCCGTGGAAGGTCCGCACGTGAGCCGCTGGTGGTCAAGGGCGCGTCCTGACATGCGGTAATGTGTGCTCTGCGCCCGGGCGATTAGCTCAGCGGGAGAGCGCTTCGTTCACACCGAAGAGGTCACTGGTTCGATCCCAGTATCGCCCACAAGTTCGAAGGCGAAGCGGTTCGCGGAAAACGCGAACCACTTCGCCCTTTTCGCGTGGCTTCGCCGCGCACGGCGGGGGCTTCGTCACCCGCACCCCCGGGCCACCGGCCGTGGGGCCGCGCGCACAGCCTGCGGCCCCACGGCCGTTTGCGTTTGGGGTGGCTGGGAGGGGAACAACGCGGTGCGAAGCGTCGCAGTCCCGGTGTGGCGGGTCGGGCCTCGCCCTTTCGGCGCCGGTCCGGCGCGTACTCACCGCATTCGACCGAGCGCGTCGCGTACCCGCCGCGCGTCTCGCAGCCGCTGCTCGTACGTCGCACCGACCGCGAGCAGCAGCAGCCCGGCCAGCGCGGGCGGCAGCCAGCGGGGCAGCGCGCCCACGACCTGAACGATGTACGGGGCGAGCTCGTGCAGACCGACCAGGGCCAGCACGGCCCCGCCCAGCAGCAGGGGCGCCTGCAGCCGGTGCCGGGCGCCCGACAGGGTGAGAGCCAGGGCGGCGGTTCCCAGCAGCAGCGGACGCAGCCAGTGGCTGTCGCCCCAGGCCGTGAGCAGGCTCGGCAGCAGGGTCACCGAGAGCCCGGGGCCGTACGCCGCCCAGGAGGACACGGCCGGATCCTGCCGCCGGCGGCGCAGTCCGATGAACAGCGCGGGGGCGCTCACGGGCAGCGTGTACGCCTCCGGCGTGTCGATGTCCGACGCCGCCAGCCGCACCCAGGTCGCCAGGATGAACAGGGCCGTCGCCACGAGGGCGGCGGCCCTGCGGTCCGGGCGCAGGGCCGTGCCCGTGGCAAGTACGCCCGCGAGCGCCAGCACGGTGGCCAGCGTGGGTGCGTCAGCCGTGGCCAGCCCGATGGCGAGCACGACTGCGGCGTAGCCGGCGCATTCCACGGGCAGCCCAGCGGGCAGCTCGCGCACCCGGGCCGCGACGAGCGCGGTGGCCGCTGCGACGCCCAGGACGGCGAAGGCCGTCCGGTGCGCCGGGAGACCGTCGGCGGCCGGCACCGCGACCGCCAGGGCAACGGCGCACACCACGGCCACGCACGCCGCGACAGGCTGCCGTACGCGGTCCGCGGACGACGTGGTGACCGCGTACGCCACCAGCAAGGCCCCCAGGACGCCGAACGTCACCGACTGGTCGGCCAGCGCCCAGAACGCGGCGGTCAGGGACACCGCCAGGGCACACCACAGCGCCATGCGCGACGCCGCGGGCGAGCTCAACGTTCCCGAGGCCACGAGCAGCACCACGACCTGCGCCACGAGCAGCCCGACGGCGACCGGGAACGGCAGGTCCAGGGCGACGGGGAGCACTGCCGCCGCCGCTGCCGAGCAGGCCACCGCCCCGCACAATACGGCCGTACGCCAGGGGCGGCCAGCGGCGTGGCGGTGGACCGCGAGCAGCACGGCGGCGACCAGGCCGAGCACAGCCGGCACGGTGAGGCTGCCCGGCCAGGACACATCCGGACCGATGGCCTGGCGAGCCCCGCCGGGAGCCCCGGACCACACGGCCCCGGCCCAGCTCACCGGCCCCAGTACCGCCACGGCGACCGCGGGAGCCGCCCAGAGCACGGCTCCGGCGTGCACGGCGGCGGCTGCTCCGGCCAGGCCGAGCGACAGCGGTGTACGGGCCGCAGCCGCCGCGCGGCGGCCCGCGACAGCCCAGGCCGACGCCAGCAGCGCCGAGCCGCACAGCAGATATCCGACGACGGGCCATGCATCCGGCAGCCCGATCCGCAGCAGCCCGCCGAACGCGGCGACGACCGCGAGCCCGCCCGCCCCGGCGACCCAGGTCTCGGGCATCGCCCATCCGACAGCGCCCTGTGACGCGTCCGGCGGATTCGCGGCCGGGGGCGAAGAGGCCGGGCCATCGGTCCGGGAATCCGTCGCACTCGGCGATTGCGGCACCGCTGCCGTTCGGCGGGTGGCGATCAGGATCAGGCCGGCGGCCGCAGCCAGCAGCAGAACGGCGGCCTGCCCCGCCACGGCAACGGTTTCCGCGATGACGGAGAGCGAGAGGGCGGCCAGCAGCCCGGCCGGCCCGGTCACGAGTGCGCAGACCACGGCGGTCAGCTGGATGCCCGAGGTCCTGGACCGCAGAACGACGGTGGCGTCGAGCGCCGCGGTGGCCAGCAGCGCGGCGGCGAAGCCGAAAGGACCGGCCGAGGCCGCGGCCGCCCACAGCAGCGGTGGAACCTGGGCCAGGGCGATCGCGACGGGCAGCGGCAGGCGCAGCCCGCTACGGGCCCTCCCGTCGCCGGTCTCTCCGCCGTCGCCTCTCGCCGCGAGGCGCGATGGGCCGTCGGCCTGGGCGTCCATGGCCTGGCCAGGGTCCGAGAAGAGTGCCGCGCCCGTGGCCACGGCGGTGCCGCTCTCAGCCGGGACCGCCGGAGCCTCCCGGGGGCGCAACAGGAGCCCGTACGCCCCCCACACCGCCGCGAGCGCCGCAGAGGCCCAGGCCCCGTAGCTCACGCCGTCGGTCGCCGGCAGCACCACTCGCCACAGTGCGTACGCGTCCAGCACCAGCAGCACCAGCCCCAGGCCGGCCACCGCCTCGGCGGTCGCGGACAGCGAGCGCCGCAGCAGCAGCGCGGGTACGCCCAGGGCGGCGAGCGTCAGGGCGCCCAGTACGGCGGCGCGGCCGGCCAGGCCCATGTGCCCCCAGCTGACGAGGGTGAAGGCGGTCACGGCGACCGCCAGCAGCACGCCGCCAAGCGCCAGCAGCACGTTCTGCACCGTCGGCGGCCTGGACTCCCGCCGCGCCGCAGCCGACTGCGCGGGCATCACGGTCGGCGGCGCCCAGTTCGCAGGGCCCTGGGCCCAGGGGGCCGGCGCGGTCTGCTGCAGGACCGCCAGCAACTGGGCCCGGCGGGTCAGCAGCCGGACGCGCTCCGCCTCCACACGGGCCAGCGCCAGGTCGAGCTGCTGCAGTTCCACGGAGGGCGGCACGTTCTCCATGGACCGCAGTGTGGCCGTGGCGGGCGCCCCAGGACATGGGTACGGCTACTCAGTTCGGCGCTGAGTACCGCGGCAGGTCCGGAAACGGCAGAGCGGAACGTCGCCCCGGAACGACACTGGAGCCATGGACTGGAGCCGTTACCGCTTCCACAGCGTCTGGGACCTCGACGCCGCTCCGACCACCGTCTACGCGGTCCTGCAGCACATCGCCGCCTACCCGCAGTGGTGGCCGCAGGTCCGGGAGGTCGTGCGCATCGACGACCGGACGGGGACGGCCCGCTTCCGCTCCGTACTGCCCTACGACCTGCACATCATGGCCCGGGAGGCGCGGCGCGACCCCGCCGCGGGGATCCTCGAGGTCTCCCTGACCGGAGACCTCGAGGGGTGGGCACGGTGGACGGTAGGGGCGCACCACGGCGGCACGCGCGCCCGCTTCGAGCAGGAGGTGACCGTCCACCGGAGATTGATGCGCGCCCTCGCCGTGCCCTGCCGTCCGCTCTTCAGGGCCAACCACGCCCTGATGATGCGCGGTGGCCGCCAAGGACTGCGCCGCCGGCTCGCGGATGGGGTTTGAAGGAACTCTCCCGGGCCCTGTATTGTTCACGCCGTGCCGCGGGGCATTCCGCAGCGCAAGGGGGCGATTAGCTCAGCGGGAGAGCGCTTCGTTCACACCGAAGAGGTCACTGGTTCGATCCCAGTATCGCCCACCCCATGAGGCCGGTCCGCCAAGAGGCGGGCCGGCCTCCGCCGTTGTGGCCCAGTAACGGGCCTTGCGTCCTCAGGCCGCCGCGGGCAGCTCCGGCCGCAGCGGCCAGGCCGGGTCGACGGCCTCCTCCGAGCCGTTGCGCGCGAACCACGCCTGCAGGCCGCGCGCCTGCCCCGCGTACCACACCGCCTGGCGCGCGTGCAGTTCGGCCGGGGTCAGCCGCTCCAGCCGGGCGGCGAACCGGCGGCCCAGCACCCGTACGACCTCCAGGGCGGCCAGCGCGTCCGCCGCGGCGTCGTGCGCACCGGTGAGCTCCACGCCGTAGTGCGCGCACAGATCAGCCAGTGTGCGACGGCCCTTGCGGTAGCGGTCCAGATGCTTGTCGAGCACCCGCGGATCGAGCACGCACAGCGATGAGCGCCCCAGATAGTCCGCGAGCTTGCGCGCCCGATGCCGCCTCAACTCCCGGTCCAGCAGCGTCAGATCGAAGGGCGCGTTCATCACCACCAGTGGGGTGCCGATCGTGGAGTGCGCGGCCAGGGCCCGCGCCACCTCCTCCATCACCGGCGCCGGCCAGCGGCCGTTGCGCTGCAGATGCTCCTCGGTCAGCCCATGTACGGCGGTGGATTCCGCGGGCACCGGAATTCCCGGATTGACCAGCCAGCGCGTCACACGCGGCACCCCGCCCGGCGCGCTCTGCACCACCAGGGCAGCCGAGACGATGCGGTCGCGCTCGACGTCCACCCCGGTGGTCTCCGTGTCGAATGCGGCGAGTTGGCCCTCGAACCAGCACGGCATGTCAGCAACTCCTCGGGCAGTCACGGAAGATGGGCAACGGCCCCGCCGAGCTGGTGATACCCGGACAGTTTGCCCCCTACGCCGTGCGGAGAGAACACAGGTGACGGGCCGTTGACTTCTCACGCGACCGACGCGGTCGGCCGGCCCGAAACGGGGACACATCAATCGGCAAGGCCCGGAAGGCGCTCCGACATGGCAGTCGCGCAGCCGGAACCTGGGAGCACCACCCGTGCCGGAGGCTACGGGGGAGGGCTGCTTCCCGAGCGGATCGCACCGCTGCGCGGTGGACTCGCCGTAACGGCCTGCATGGAGACCCTCCAGGTCGGATATCTCCACGCGGTCGCCGCGGCCGCGGGCTGCTCGCTGGCCCAGCCCTTCCCTGACAACGGCATCGACTGGCACGTCAGCCACACCGCGCCCGGCCATGCCGTTGACGACGAAGTGACGATCAAGGTGCAGCTCAAGAGCACGTACCAGATCCCCCCGCACCCGGCAGGACCGGCGTTCTCCTTCACGCTCGACAACGAGCACTTGGTGAAGCTCGCCCGCACCCCCGTGTCGGTGCACAAGATCCTGGTCGTGATGCTCGTACCGCGGTCGCCCGAGGAGTGGCTGCGGGTCAGTCACGACAGCCTGGAACTGCGGCACTGCTGCTACTGGACCAACCTGGCCGGCCACCCGGTGACCGGCAGACGCAGGACCACCGTGCGGATCCCGACCTCGCGGATCTTCGACGCCCGAGCCCTCTGCGAGATCATGACGCAGGTCGGGCGGGGAGGGAGACCTTGATGCACCGGCCGTTCGACGAGTCCGTACGACACCAACCGCCCCTGAAACCGCGGCCGCACGACTCCGGCTCCCGGCTGCCGGGCGGCGGGGGTCTGGACCCCGCGCAGATCGACCCGGCCGTTCTGGGCGCCCTGTTGGCCCGGCACGGCTGGCGGCGGCGGGGCGGTGCCACCGGGCGTTACAGCCGCTGGACCCCGCCGGGACCCGCCGGCGCCGGGACCAGCCTGCTCGTCCCCGAGTCCCGCGGGTTCTCCGACAGCTCGGACCTGCTGGCCGAGGCGCTGACCGCGCTGAGCCGCAGCGCCGACCCGGCCGCGCGTGACGTACTCATCGGTCTGGCCGTCCCCAGCGACGAGATCCGCTGGTGGCGCGACGTCCCGGACGCGGAGGCCGCCGAAAGCGGTGCCGTGGCCTGGCCGGCCCAGGAGCGGCTGCGGGCCGGGGCGCGGGCGATGCTGCTGGCCGGAGCCCTCGCCTCCCGCGCCCGGGCCGGCTTTCACGGCGCCCGGCACCGGCGGCACGCCGAGGCGACCCTGGAACAGATTCTGATCGGCCCGGCGCCGGGGGCAGGCCGGCAGCTGACGGTGTTCGTGCCCGTCTCGACCGGCCGCGAGGCCGTCACCACGCTCCTGCGCGCCCTGCACGCGGCCCGCGACGCCGCGGACTACCAGCGCGCGACCGGTGGGATGGAGGCCTTCGACGCCGCGGTCGAACTGGGCGTCTGCCACGAGCTGACCGAGGCGCTCGTCGCGCTCATCCGCGGCTCGGAGGGGATCCGGATCGCGTTGGAGTGGTCACCTGGCGCCGGTGCGCCCGAGGGGCTGGCGGCCCGGCCCGAACCCGTGGAGTTCTCGCCCGGCGACCTTCCGGCCCTCCGGGAGGCGGGCGCGCGGTACGTACGCGGTGAGCCGTCGGTACCGGTGCGGATCACGGGGACCGTGGAGCGGATGCGCCGCTCGACGCCGAGCGGACCGGGGACCGTACGGCTGCGGGTGCTCGCCGGAGCGGACGTCGCGCAGGTGCGGATGGTGCTGGACGAGGACGCGTACCGGATCGCCGGCCAGGCGCACCTGGTGGGGCTGCCGGTCCGGGTCAGCGGCCGGCTCGAGAGCCGGGGCGGCTTCCGCCGCGTCACCGCTGCCTCGGATGTGGTGCCGGTGCAGGTCGAGGAGGCGGAGCGGGACCGGCTGGTGAAGTCCTTGCAGGAGAACCTCGACTTCTTCGAGGAGGCGTGCACGGGCGACGAGCCCTGAGGATGCCGGCCGGAGCAGCCGGCGTCGGGGGACGCGTGCGCCCAGCAGCCGGACGATGACGTGCCCGAGCCGCCAGGCGATCGTGGTCACCGCTGCCGGGTCCGGTATCAGTCACAGTAGGTTGTTTTGATACACCTCAACCATTTCGCGGTCGCCCCCCGTGGCTCGGTACGATTCACGGGCACAGCGTCCGCTGTAGCAGCACCCATGAGTCAGGAGAGACCGGTGTCAGACGTCCGTGTGATCATCAAACGCGATTCCGAGCGGGAAGAGCGCGTGGTGACCACGGGTACTACGGCCGCGCAGCTCTTCGAGGGCGACCGCAGCGTCATCGCGGCGCGGGTGGGCGCGCAGCTCAAGGACCTGGCGTACGAGGTCGCCGAGGGCGACGAGGTCGAGCCCGTCGCGATCACCTCCGAGGACGGCCTCAACATCCTGCGGCACTCCACCGCCCACGTCCTGGCGCAGGCCGTGCAGGAGCTCTTCCCGGAGGCCAAGCTCGGCATCGGCCCGCCCATCAAGGACGGCTTCTACTACGACTTCGACGTCGAGACCCCGTTCACCCCGGACGACCTCAAGCGCATCGAGAAGAAGATGCAGGAGATCGTCAAGCGCGGTCAGCGCTTCTCGCGGCGCCCGGTGTCCGACGAGGCCGCGCGCGAGGAGCTGGCGGGGGAGCCGTACAAGCTGGAGCTGATCGGTCTCAAGGGCTCCGCGGCCGAGGCCGCCGAGGGCGCGTCCGCCGAGGTCGGCGCCGGTGAGCTGACCATCTACGACAACCTCGACCCGAAGTCCGGCGAGCTGTGCTGGAAGGACCTGTGCCGTGGTCCGCACCTGCCGACCACCCGCATCATCCCGGCCTTCAAGCTGATGCGCTCGGCCGCGGCGTACTGGCGCGGCAGCGAGAAGAACAAGCAGCTGCAGCGGATCTACGGCACCGCCTGGCCGACCAAGGACGAGCTCAAGGCGTACCTGGACTTCCTCGCCGAGGCCGAGAAGCGCGACCACCGCAAGCTCGGTGCCGAGCTGGACCTGTTCTCCATCCCGGAGGAGATCGGCTCGGGCCTCGCGGTCTTCCACCCCAAGGGCGGCATCGTCCGCCGGGTCATGGAGGACTACTCGCGCAGGCGGCACGAGGAGGCGGGCTACGAGTTCGTCTACACCCCGCACGCCACCAAGGGGAAGCTGTTCGAGAAGTCCGGGCACCTGGACTGGTACGCCGAGGGCATGTACCCGCCCATGCAGCTCGACGAGGGCATCGACTACTACCTGAAGCCCATGAACTGCCCCATGCACAACCTGATCTTCGACGCGCGGGGGCGTTCGTACCGTGAGCTGCCCCTGCGCCTGTTCGAGTTCGGGACGGTGTACCGCTACGAGAAGTCCGGTGTGGTGCACGGCCTGACCCGGGCCCGCGGCTTCACCCAGGACGACGCGCACATCTACTGCACCAAGGAGCAGATGGCGGACGAGCTCGACTCGCTGCTGACCTTCGTGCTGAACCTGCTGCGCGACTATGGCCTGGAGGACTTCTACCTCGAGCTGTCCACCAAGGACCGGGAGAAGTTCATCGGCTCGGACGAGGTGTGGGAGGAGGCCACCGAGGTCCTCCGGCAGGCGGCCGAGAAGCAGGGCCTGGAGCTGGTCATGGACCCGGGCGGCGCCGCCTTCTACGGGCCGAAGATCTCCGTCCAGGCGCGCGACGCGATCGGCCGCACCTGGCAGATGTCGACCATCCAGGTCGACTTCAACCTGCCCGAGCGCTTCGACCTCGAGTACACCGCGGCCGACGGCTCCCGCCAGCGCCCGGTCATGATTCACCGTGCGCTGTTCGGCTCGATCGAGCGGTTCTTCGCGGTGCTGCTGGAGCACTACGCGGGTGCGTTTCCGGCGTGGCTCGCCCCGGTCCAGGCCGTCGGCATCCCGATCGGCGACGACCATGTGCCGTACCTCCAGGAGTTCGCCGCCGACGCCAGGGCGAAGGGCCTGCGCGTCGAGGTGGACGCGTCGTCCGACCGTATGCAGAAGAAGATCAGGAACGCGCAGAAGCAGAAGGTGCCGTTCATGATCATCGCGGGCGACGAGGACATCGCGAACGGTGCGGTGAGCTTCCGCTACCGCGACGGCTCGCAGAAGAACGGCGTGCCTCGTGACCAGGCCATCGCCGAAATCCTTGATGCGGTGGAGCGCCGGATCCAGGTGTGACGTCGGGCCCGCGTCAGCGGGTGATTCCGTGGGTCGAGGCCCCGGAGAGCGGTGCCATCCGCTGCTCCGGGGGCCTTGCGCGTCGCTGCCTCTGCTCCGGGGGCCTTGCGCGTCGCTGCCGCTGCTCCGGGGGCCTTGCGCGTCGCTGCCTCGAGCCGCCGCTTCGGCCCAGCGACCCGCTGCGGACGGGTGAAGCCATATGCTGCACAACATGACGAGTGAGCCGGAGCAGCAGATCGGAGTAGGGACGCAAGACGCGTTCCAGCGCCTGTGGACCCCGCACCGGATGGCCTACATCCAGGGCGAGAACAAGCCGACCGGCCCGGGGGCCGACGACGGTTGTCCGTTCTGCAGCATTCCGGAGAAGTCCGACGAGGACGGGCTCATCGTCGCCCGCGGCGAGACCGTGTATGCGGTCCTGAACCTCTACCCGTACAACGGCGGGCACCTGATGGTGGTCCCGTTCCGGCACGTCGCCGACTACACCGACCTGACCGAGGCCGAGACCGCGGAACTCGCCGAGCTCACCAAGGCGGCCATGCGCGCGCTGCGGACGGCGTCGGGGGCTCACGGCTTCAACATCGGGATCAACCAGGGCGCGGCCGCCGGTGCCGGTATCGCCGCTCACCTGCACCAGCACGTGGTGCCGAGGTGGGGCGGCGACACCAACTTCATGCCGGTGATCGGGCACACGAAGGTGCTGCCGCAGCTGCTCGCCGACACCCGCCGGATGCTCGCGGAAGCCTGGCCTGAGGACTGACCTCCCCGGGGCGCCCGGGCCCCGCGCACTCAGCCCCGCGCGCTCCAGCTCGGCTCGCTTCCCGACCCGGTCCCTGGAAAGGGCCGGGCGCCTGAGCGGGATCGGCTGCGGCACCGTGCCGGGGCCTCACCTGCTCTCGCCCCAGCCTTCGACTCCCCCGGGACCGAAAGAGATCACCAGCCACGGTGAGGACCGACTGCTGGATCCCCTCGGCGACGCCTCCGGGCCGGCCGCCGCCATCACCCGCCTCATCGAGGACGCGCTGGCGGGGACCTCCACAGAACCGCGCCGGAGGCGGCTACGCGTCGTAGACGTCCGCCTTGCTCGGGCTCACTTCCTGGACCGTGCCGCTGAGCACCAGAGAGCGTTCGCCGAAGCGCGAGGTGTCCACGCCGTTCTCCTTCAGCACGTGGATCGCCGCCTGATGCACCACCCGAAGCACCGGTGTGGCGGCCCGCAGCGCGTCGTCCGCCATGAACCGGTGCCGCCACGGCTTGTCCGCCCAGGCGTGCCGGAGGCCGAACGGCTCGGGCAGGGTCACGGTGCCGCCCAGGTAGTCGAGGATCGGCGGGAACCAGGTCAGGGGGGCGCGCGCGGCCAGCCGCACCACCTCCTTGGTGGTCACCAGCGGGAGGTTACGCGTCCGGGTCTCCCAGAACTTGACGGCCTTCGGTACCTCCTCGGTGGGCGGTTCCGGCGCGGTGGTGAACAGCGAGTGCACCGGGCCCAGCGCATGCCCGGTCACCTCGATGCGCAGCGTCTCGTGCAGCACCGTCACCGTCACCATCAGCGTGATCACCAGCTGCCCGTCCCACAGCACGAACTGCACGCCCAGGTAGTGCCGGTTGCCGCTGCCGAACTGCTGCTCGTTGCAGATCCGCTGGATCTCCGCGGCCCTGATCTGGTAGGCGTCGGAGTCGGTGTCGCCGGGCCGGGACACCTCAGCCGCGCCCTCGCCGATCGGCGCGACCACCCAGTGCGTCACCGAGGGGGTCGGGAACCCGCCGGTGTGCAGCGGACCGCGCTCCAGCAACCGCAGCCGGTCGTGCACGGCTCGGATCACATCCCAGCTGCGGAACGGGTTGATCTCCTTGCCCGGATCGGCCGGCACCAGGTCCTCTGCCAGCTGCCAGCTGCCCCAGCGGGTGCCCATGCCGAGGATTCCCTTGGGCCCGGCGTAGAAGACGACGTTGCTCTGCTGCTCGGCCGAGAGCTTGGCGAGTTCCTGGCGCAGCCGCTCGGCGGCGGTCTGGTTCGGATTCTGGGGCACCGCCTCGGGAACCTTCGCGCCCACGCCGCCGCCGCTCAGGAGGCCACCCCAGCGGTCCCGCAGATCCTGTGCCGTGCGCTCGCAGATCCGCTTCGCCCACATCCAGCCGACCACGGGCGCGAGCATCATCACCCGCAGATACACCGCCCAGAAGCCGGTCAGGGGCAGCTTGATCAGGAACAGCACCGCCAGGCCGGCCGCCGCCACGAGCACGGCCGTACCGAGCGGACCCTTGATGGTTTTGCGCAGCTGGAAGGCGGCCAGCCACAGCAGCAGTCCGGGCAGGAACAGCAGCCCGAAGACGGCCATCACCACGGTGAGCTTGGCGTCACGCTCCTTGCGGATGCGGTTCGCCGCCAGACAGTGCTCCACGACGACCTGCGGCTCGATCCCGAAGGACTGGATCAACGCGTTACGGGCACCGCCGATCATCCGTACCTGTACGGCGCGTGCGAACGCCTCGCCGAGATTGGGCTCGAACAGCGACAGCCGGGGCTTCGAGACCTGGGACTTGTGCCACTCGCTGTTGGCCTTGAGCAGCTGACTGGCGGGGCCGTCACGGTACGCGGCCGAGGCGAGCGCGTTCGTGGCCGCGGTCTGTCCGGCCGCTCCGAACAGCGGAACCTGTGCCCCCGGAGAGAAGTCGAACCCGTTTGTCACTGCCGCCCCCAATGCCGCGCGAGCACCCTGTGCTTGCGGCTCTTCCCGACCACCGCGTCCGGCACACCTTCACACGTGCAGAACTGCACAACTGCAGAACCGAAGCCAAGCGTATCGGCGGAGTGCCGCCCGCCGCACGGCAGTTGGACGGGCGGCCCACCGACTAGGCGCCGCTCAGCGCCTGTTCGCGCACCTTCGAGGCGAGCTGCGGAGGCATCGGCTCATGTCGCGCGTACGAGCGGCTGAACCGCCCCGTGCCGTGCGACAGCGACCGCAGGTCCACCGCGTACCGGCCGATCTCGATCTCCGGGATCTCGGCCCGCACCAGCGTGCGTCCGCCGACCACCTGCTCGGTGCCGACCACCCGGCCCCGCCGCCCCGACAGGTCGCTCATCACCGGACCGACGTACTCGTCCGCGACCAGCACCTGCACCTCCGCGACCGGCTCCAGCAGATGGATCGTCGACTGCCCGGCCGCCTCGCGCAGCGCCAGCGCGCCCGCCGTCTGGAAGGCCGCGTCGGAGGAGTCGACCGAGTGCGCCTTGCCGTCGAGCAAGGTCACCCGGACGTCCACCAGCGGGTACCCGGCGGCGACGCCCCGAATGGCCTGGGCCCGTACGCCCTTCTCGACCGACGGGATGAACTGCCGCGGCACCGCACCGCCGACCACCTTGTCCACGAACTCGATTCCGGAGCCCTCCGGCAGCGGCTCCACCTCGATCTCGCAGATCGCGTACTGGCCGTGCCCGCCCGACTGCTTGACGTGGCGGCCGCGCCCCGCCGCCCTACCGCTGAACGTCTCGCGCAGCGACACCTTGTGCGGTACGGCGTCGACCTGTACGCCGTACCGGCTGCGCAGCCGCTCCAGCGCCACGTCGACATGGGCCTCGCCCAGGCACCACAGCACCACCTGGTGGGTGTCCTGGTTCTGTTCCAGCCGCATCGTCGGATCCTCGGCGACCAGCCGGGACAGGCCCTGTGAGAGCTTGTCCTCGTCGGCCTTGCTGTGCGCCTGGATGGCGACCGGCAGCAGCGGGTCGGGCATCACCCACGGCTCCATCAGCAGCTGGTTGTCCTTGGCGGACAGCGTGTCACCGGTCTCGGCCCGGCTCAGCTTGGCCACGCAGGCCAGATCGCCCGCGATGGCGTGCGGCACGACCCGCTGCTGCTTGCCGAAGGGGCCGGAGAGCGCGCCGATCCGCTCGTCCACGTCATGGTCCTCGTGACCGCGGTCCTCCAGGCCATGGCCCGAGACATGCACCGTCTCGTCCGGGCGCAGTGTTCCGGAGAACACCCGCACCAGGCTGATCCGGCCCACGTACGGGTCCGAGGTGGTCTTGACGACCTCGGCGGCCAGCGGCCCGTCCGGGTCGCACTCCAGCGCCGGCCGTGGCCTGCCGTCCGGCGTGGTCACCGCGGGTATCTCGCGCTCGAGCGGGGTCGGGAAGCCACCGGTGATCAAATCCAGCAGTTCCACGGTGCCGATGCCCTGCCTGGAGCCCTCGGCGGCGGGAGCGGCGGCGAGCACCGGGTGGAAGGTGCCCCGCGCCACGGCCCGCTCCAGGTCCTCGATCAGGGTCTTGACATCGACCTCCTCGCCGCCGAGATACCGGTCCATGAGGGTCTCGTCCTCGCTCTCGGCGATGATCCCCTCGATGAGCCGGTTGCGGGCCTCCTCGATGCGCGGCAGATGCTCGGGGTCCGGAGCCTTCTCGACCCGCCGGCCCGAGGAGTAGTCGAAGGTCCGCTGGGAGAGCAGGCCGATCAGCCCAGCGACCGGCGCGTGCCCGTCGGGCGCTTCCTCGCTGTGCAGCGGCAGGTACAGCGGCAGGACCGCGTCCGGGTCGTCGCCCCCGAAGACCCGCTGGCACATCGCCGTCATCTCGCCGAAGTCGGCGCGCGCCGACTCCAGGTGCGTCACCACCAGCGCGCGCGGCATGCCGACCGCGGCGCACTCCTCCCACACCATCTTGGTGGCACCGTCCACGCCGTCCGCCGCCGAGACGACGAAAAGGGCCGCGTCCGCAGCGCGCAGACCGGCCCTCAACTCCCCGACGAAGTCGGCATATCCGGGGGTGTCCAGCAGATTGATCTTGATTCCGTTCCATTCCACCGGCACGAGTGACAGCTGGATCGACCGCTGCTGCCGGTGTTCGATCTCGTCGTAGTCGGAGAGCGTGCCGCCGTCCTCGACACGGCCCGCCCGGTTCACCGCTCCCGCCGCCAGGGCGAGGGCTTCGACCAGAGTCGTCTTCCCGGATCCGCTGTGGCCGACCAGCACCACGTTCCTGATCGAGGAGGGCCGGTCGGCCGTTGCCGCCCTGCCGGCGGCCCCGGAGTGGGTTTGCGCCTTGTCGCCCATGTGCCTCGCCTCCCGGTCTGCACCTGTTGCGTTCTTCGAGCTTTCCACCGCCGTCATGCTCCGTCCATACGACGGACAACCCGCGTCGGCCCAGTACGGGTGCCCAGGCCCCCCGGAACATGTGCCGCTGGCTACGATGGGCCCGCCGGCGGCCGCAGGGGCCGCACGGCACCGACCCGCTGGGAAGGCCATGCTGAACAAGTACGCGCGTGCGTTTTTCACGCGTGTTCTCACACCGTTCGCCGCGCTGCTGGTGCGCCTCGGGGTGAGCCCCGACGCGGTCACCCTCGTGGGAACCGCCGGAGTGGTGGCCGGTGCGCTGGCCTTCTACCCCCGGGGCGAGTTCTTCTGGGGCACGGTCGTGATCACCTTGTTCGTCTTCTCCGACCTGGTCGACGGCAACATGGCCCGGCAGCTGGGCAGGTCCAGCCGCTGGGGCGCCTTCCTGGACTCCACCCTCGACCGGGTCGCCGATGCCGCGATCTTCGGCGGCCTGGCGCTGTGGTACGCGGGCGGCGGCAACGACCTCACCCTCTGCGCGATCAGCATCTTCTGCCTGGCCAGCGGGCAGGTGGTCTCGTACACCAAGGCGCGCGGTGAGAGCATCGGACTGCCGGTGAACGTGAACGGGCTCGTGGAGCGCGCGGAACGGCTGGTCATCTCGCTGGTCGCCGCGGGCCTCGCGGGGCTGCACAAGTTCGGCGTACCGCACATCGACGTCCTGCTGCCGATCGCCCTGTGGATCGTTGCCGTCGGCAGCGCGGTGACGCTCGGGCAGCGGATGGTGACCGTACGCCGCGAGGCGGCCGAGGCGGACGCCGCGACCGCCGCGCAGGGGAGCGAGGCGACATGAAGCAGCGGATCACCGACGCGCTGTACGGGCTGGGGTGGGCCACGGTCAAGCACCTCCCCGAGCCCGTGGCCGAAACGCTGGGCCAGCAGATCGCCGACGCCGCCTGGAGGCAGCGGGGCAAGAACGTGCTGCGGCTGGAGTCCAACCTCGCGCGTGTGGTGCCGGGCGCCTCGCCGGAGCGGCTCGCCGAGCTGTCCCGCGTCGGCATGCGCTCGTACCTGCGCTACTGGATGGAGTCCTTCCGGCTGCCGGCGTGGAGCGCTGAGCGCATCGCGGCCGCCTTCGAACCCAAGGACATCCACCTCCTCGAGGAGGGGCTGGCCACTGGCCGCGGCGTGGTACTCGCACTGCCGCACCTGGCGAACTGGGATCTCGCGGGCGCGTGGGTCACCACCCAGCTCGGCGTGCCGTTCACCACCGTCGCCGAGCGCCTCAAGCCCGAATCGCTCTACGACCGGTTTGTCGCCTACCGCGAGGGCCTGGGCATGGAGGTCCTGCCGCACACCGGCGGGAGCGCCTTCGGCGCGCTGGCGCGGCGGCTGCGGGACGGCGGGCTGGTGTGCCTGGTCGCGGACCGCGACCTGTCCGCCGCCGGCGTCGAGGTGCAGTTCTTCGGCGAGACGGCAAGGATGCCGGCCGGGCCCGCGCTGCTGGCCCAGCAGACCGGGGCGCTGCTGCTGCCGGTCACCCTCTGGTACGACCAGTCGCCGGTGATGCGGGGACGGGTTCACCCGCCGGTGGAGGTGCCGGAGAGCGGGACCCGCACGGAGCAGACCGCCGCGATGACGCAGGCGGTCGCGGACGTGTTCGCCTCCGGGATCGCCGAGCATCCCGAGGACTGGCACATGCTGCAGCGGTTGTGGCTGGCCGACCTGGAGCCCCGTACGGCTCCCTCGGGAGAGCCAGGCGGCTCCGGAACGGAGAAGGCGTGAGGATCGGCATCGTCTGCCCGTACGCGTGGGACGTACCGGGCGGCGTCCAGCTCCACATCCGCGACCTCGCCGACCATCTGATCCGGCTCGGCCACACGGTGTCCGTCCTGGCGCCGTCGGACGACGAGACGCCGCTGCCGCCGTACGTCGTCTCGGCCGGCCGTGCCGTGCCCGTCCCGTACAACGGCTCGGTCGCCCGCCTCAACTTCGGCTTTCTGTCGGCCGCCCGGGTGCGGCGCTGGGTGCACGACGGCGCGTTCGACGTACTCCACATCCATGAGCCCGCCTCGCCCTCGCTGGGGCTGCTGGCCTGTTGGACGGCGAAGGGGCCGATCGTCGCCACGTTCCACACCTCCAACCCGCGCTCCCGGGCGATGATCGCCGCGTATCCGATCCTGCAGCCCGCGCTGGAGAAGATCAGCGCGCGGATCGCGGTGAGCGAGTACGCCCGGCGCACGCTCGTGGAACACCTGGGCGGCGACGCGGTGGTGATCCCCAACGGCGTCGATGTCGGCTTCTTCGAGAAGGCCGAGCCGAAGGCGGAGTGGCAGGGATCGACGATCGGGTTCATCGGGCGTATCGACGAACCCCGCAAGGGCCTGCCGGTCCTGATGAAGGCGCTGCCGAAAATCCTCGCGGAGCGGCCGGAGACCCGGCTGCTGGTCGCGGGGCGCGGCGACGAGGACGAGGCCGTGGCCGGGCTGCCCGCCGAGGTGCGGGAGCGGGTCGAGTTCCTCGGCATGGTCAGCGACGAGGACAAGGCGAGGCTGCTGCGCAGCGTCGATCTGTACGTGGCGCCGAACACGGGCGGCGAGAGCTTCGGCATCATCCTCGTCGAGGCGATGTCGGCGGGCGCGCCGGTGCTCGCCAGCGATCTGGACGCCTTCGCCCAGGTGCTGGACGGGGGACAGGCGGGGGAGCTGTTCGCAGGCGAGGACGCGGACGCGCTCGCCGAGGCCGCCGTACGGCTGCTGAGCGACCCGAAGCGGCTCGCCGAGCTGCGTGAGCGGGGCAGCCGGCATGTGCGGCGCTTCGACTGGTCCACGGTCGGGGCGGACATCCTCGCGGTGTACGAGACGGTGACGGACGGCGCGGCATCGGTCGCCGCGGACGAACGCACGGGGCTGCGCGCCCGCTGGGGCCTCGCGCGCGACGAGGGCCTGTTTCGAAAGTAGGCCGTCCGCCCGAAGGGCGGGACCGCGGCGTCTGGTGCGTGCGACCGCAAGGCGGAGGGTCGCCCTCGTGCCGGGCATACTTGGGCAATCCCGACAACGCAGCAAGTGTGCGTGCCAGGCGTCGCGGGACAGGCGGGACTTAGAGGGTCCCGGGCCCCGCCGCCAGGAACTCTCAGGCCCCGCCGCTCGGGTGCGAAGCCCCAGGCCGTACGGATGTCCGCGGGCCGTGAGCGCGGGCCTTCATCCCCTCCGAAAACTCGCCGCGAAATTCCACCAATCCGCTTCCGCCCCGGCTCCGAATGCAGGTCAACAACGCCGTTCCCACGGCCGGTTGCCGGGAGCCGGACTCCCGCGCCCGTGCGGCACGGCTGACCACAGACCTCACCAGGTGCTGTGCGGCCCCGCACCGTGCGGGGCCGTGCGAAAGGGGATGTTCGTCCGTGACAGCCAGGTTCACCACTCGACTGGCGGCGCTCGCCACTCTGCCCGCCGCTCTGCTTCTGACCGCCTCGGTCCCGGCGACGGCCGCCGAAGGAAAGGCCTTCCAGGTCGATCTGAGCCAGATGAACAACACGGGGGCCAAGGGCACGGCCATGCTCAGCATCGAGGGCCGTAACCTGACGGTGAAGATCGAGTCCGACGGCCTCGTACCGAACCAGCCGAGTGCCCAGCACATCCACGGCTCCACCAAGGGCATCGACTTCCACTGCCCGGACCAGAGCGCGGACAAGGACGGCGACGGCATCGTCTCCAACACCGAGGCGACGCCGACGTACGGGGACATCAACATCTCCCTGACCACCGAGGGAGACACCTCCCCGGACAGCGGTCTGGCCGTGGACCGCATGCCGAAGGCGGACGCCCGGGGACACGTGTCGTACGAGCGCACCATCGCCGTCTCCCAGGACGTGGTCGACCACATCCAGGACCTGCACATCGTGGAGCACGGGATCGACCCCAACAAGAACAAGAAGTTCGACTTCGGCGCGGGCAAGAGCGAACTCGACCCCAAGCTTCCGCAGGAAGCCACCGCACCCGGGATCTGCGGCATGGTGATGGGTGCCGCGATCGGCTCCATGCCGGTGGGCGGTGTCGAGACCGGCGGCGGGACCCAGCCGTTGGAGTCGTCGGCGACGCTCGCGGGCGCCGCGACGGTGCTCGCCGGTGTGGCGGGCACGGCGGTCGTCATGCGCCGGCGCCGCACCCAGTCCGCCGGGGAGGGTTCCTGAATGGGGGCGGGCATGAGTGACTCGTTCACAGGCAGGCCGGCCGCCTGGCGCGGGTCGGGGCGCCGCAAGGTCGTCGCCGTCCGATGCGCGGCTCTTGCCGTCCTCCTCGCTGCGCTGGCGGGGTGCGGGATGAGCGGAGAGGATTCCTCGAGCGGGGCGGCGCCTCCGCCCCTGGCGGCGGCCAAGGACGGGGGGGCGGGGCAGGGCGGCGAGAGCCCGGCCGGGTCGTCGGCCAAGGCTCTGGGGACATCCGAGCCCACGCGGATCTCGATTCCCTCGCTTCAGGTCTCCTCGACCCTGGAACGGCTCGGGAAGGGCGCGAGCGGCGCGATGGAGACACCGCGCGACCCCGACAAGGCCGGCTGGTACACGCCCGGCCCCACGCCGGGAGCCACCGGACCCGCGGTGATCGCGGGGCACGTCACGTGGAACGGGGCGAAGGCGGTGTTCTTCAAGCTGAGCACGCTCAAGCGCGGTGACCGCATCGAGGTCGAGCGCAAGGACGGCCGCACCGCCGTCTTCACGGTGGACCGGCTGGACCAGTACCCGAAGGACGACTTTCCCACCCTGAAGGTCTACGGCAATGTGGACCACGCCGCGTTGCGGCTGATCACCTGCGGTGGCGAGTTCTCCCAGGCCAACCACCACTACGCCGACAACGTGGTGGTGTACGCCTCACTCGCCGGCACCCAGAGCTGAGGCTTCCGGCCACCGGGGGCCGCCGACCACCGGGGCGCGGAACCCCTCCGCGCCCCGGTGACGCGCCTGCCGCCGCTCGTCCCGCGGCCAGACTCATGAAGAGCAGGCGGCGGCCGGTGGGCTGTCCTGGTCGCGACCGGCCCCGGAGCCCGGCACACCGGCCCCGGAGCCCGGCACACCGGCCCCGGAGCCCGGCACACCGGCCCCGGAGCCCGGCACACCGGCCCCGGAGCCCGGCACACCGGCCCCGGCCGCGGACGGGTACGAGCGGTGCCGCAGCCGGGCGTGGCAGGCGCAGCGGCGGCCGGTACTGTGACCGGCCGTGACCACACTGATCTGGATCGCAGCCTGTCTGCTCCTTATCGCCGTCTACCTGAGCTGGACCGCCGGGCGGCTGGACCGGCTCCACGCCCGTATCGACGCCGCCCGCGCCGCGCTCGACGCGCAGCTGCTGCGCCGGGCCTCGGTCACCCAGGAGCTCGCGACCTCCGGCGTCCTCGACCCGGCCGCGTCGATGGTGCTCTATCAGGCGGCCCACGACGCCCGGCAGGCCGAGGAGGAGCAGCGCGAGGTCGCCGAGAGCGAGCTGAGCCAGGCGCTGCGGGCGGTGTTCGACGATGCCCCGCAGGTCGAGGCCGTACGCGCGGCGCCTGGCGGGCAGGAGGCCGCGGGGGAGCTGGCCGCCGCCGTGCGCCGGGTTCCGATGGCGCGCCGTTTCCACAACGATGCGGTGCGGGCGGCCCGCGCCGTACGACGGCACCGCACGGTGCGCTGGTTCCGGCTGGCCGGCCACGCGCCGTTCCCGCTCGCCTTCGAGATGGACGACGAGCCCCCGGCGGCGCTGGCGGACCGTAGCGGCGCCTGACGGCCAGGCGGGACCCGCGGCTGGGGCCCATGGCGGAACCCGTACGATCCACCGGTCCCGGATTGGCCCTTGTAACCCGGCGGCCATTCGCGGTTTTGTCAATCCTGTAGCAACGCAACGGCCTATCTGGACCGGATGGCCGGTCAGGCATAGGTATCGAACAGCCCTACGATGGGCTCATCGCCCGTTTCGTCATCGAGTGAGGTCAACCGTGTCCAGCACGACCCCCAGCACGTCTGCCACTGCTTCCAGCGGGGCTCCCGAGACCGGCACCGCGCGCGTCAAGCGCGGCATGGCCGAGCAGCTCAAGGGCGGCGTGATCATGGATGTCGTCACCCCGGAGCAGGCGAAGATCGCCGAGGACGCCGGTGCCGTGGCGGTCATGGCCCTCGAGCGCGTGCCGGCCGACATTCGCAAGGATGGTGGCGTCGCCCGGATGTCCGACCCGGACATGATCGAGGGCATCATCAACGCCGTCTCCATCCCGGTCATGGCCAAGTCCCGGATCGGCCACTTCGTCGAGGCCCAGGTCCTCCAGGCGCTCGGTGTCGACTACATCGACGAGTCCGAGGTCCTCACCCCGGCCGACGAGGTCAACCACAGCGACAAGTGGGCCTTCACCACGCCCTTCGTCTGTGGCGCCACCAACCTGGGCGAGGCCCTGCGCCGGATCGCCGAGGGTGCGGCCATGATCCGCTCCAAGGGCGAGGCCGGCACCGGCAACGTCGTCGAGGCCGTGCGCCACCTGCGCCAGATCAAGAACGAGATCGGCAAGCTGCGCGCCCTGGACAACCACGAGCTGTACGCCGCCGCCAAGGAGCTGCGTGCCCCGTACGAGCTGGTCAAGGAGGTCGCCGAGCTCGGCAAGCTGCCGGTCGTGCTGTTCTCCGCGGGCGGTGTCGCCACCCCGGCCGACGCCGCGCTGATGCGCCAGCTCGGCGCCGAGGGCGTCTTCGTCGGCTCCGGCATCTTCAAGTCCGGCGACCCGGCCAAGCGCGCCGCCGCGATCGTCCGCGCCACCACCTTCTACGACGACCCGAAGGTCATCGCGGACGCCTCCCGCAACCTGGGCGAGGCCATGGTCGGCATCAACTGCGACACTCTCCCCGAGGCCGAGCGCTACGCCAACCGCGGCTGGTAGGTCGATCCGAGAACCCAGGTGGACGGTCCGCGGAAGTCCGCAGGCCGTCCACCGGCCGTTCACTCCCCGATGTGCTGAGAGGTATCACCGTGTCCACCCCCGTGATCGGCGTCCTCGCCCTCCAGGGCGACGTCCGCGAGCACCTGGCCGCGCTCGCCGAGGCCGACGCCCTGGCCCGTCCGGTTCGCCGCCCCGAGGAGCTCGCCGAGATCGACGGCCTGGTGATACCCGGCGGCGAGTCCACCACCATGTCCAAGCTCGCGATCGTCTTCGGGATGCTGGAGCCGCTGCGCGAGCGCGTACGGGCCGGCATGCCCGCGTACGGCACCTGCGCGGGCATGATCATGCTCGCGGACAAGATCCTGGACGGGCGCGAGGACCAGGAGACCATCGGCGGCATCGACATGATCGTGCGCCGCAACGCCTTCGGCCGGCAGAACGAATCGTTCGAGGCTGCCATCGACATCACCGGTGTCGAGGGCGGACCGGTCGAGGGCGTCTTCATCCGCGCGCCGTGGGTGGAGTCCGTCGGCGGCGGCGTCGAGGTGCTGGCGACGGTGCCGTCCGGCCCCGCCGCGGGCCACACGGTCGCGGTCCGGCAGGGGAACCTGCTGGCGACGTCCTTCCACCCGGAGCTGACCGGGGACCACCGGGTGCACAAGCTGTTCGTAGAACTGGTTCGGGGCGCGTAGCGCTCGTTTGAGGGTGGTGGTGGGTGACGGGTGGGCGGTTCGGGGCGCTGGGGTCCCCCGGACGAAGTCTGGGGGGACGCTGTGGGCATCGTGCGGAGCGCACGGTGCCCTGATCCGTTCCCGGTAGGATCGCAACCGTTCGTACAGCACTTGGTGACGTGAAGGAGACAGGCGGATGTCCGGCCACTCTAAATGGGCTACGACGAAGCACAAGAAGGCCGTGATCGACGCCAAGCGCGGCAAGCTCTTCGCGAAGCTGATCAAGAACATCGAGGTCGCGGCCCGCACCGGTGGCGGTGACCCGGACGGCAACCCGACGCTCTACGACGCCATCCAGAAGGCGAAGAAGAGCTCGGTGCCGAACAAGAACATCGAGAGCGCGGTCAAGCGCGGCTCCGGCCAGGAGGCCGGCGGCGCCGACTACGAGACGATCATGTACGAGGGCTACGGCCCGAACGGTGTCGCGGTCCTCATCGAGTGCCTCACCGACAACCGCAACCGCGCCGCCTCCGACGTACGTGTCGCCATGACCCGCAACGGCGGCTCGATGGCCGACCCGGGCTCGGTGTCGTACCTGTTCAACCGCAAGGGCGTCGTGATCGTCCCCAAGGGTGAGCTGACCGAGGACGACGTGCTCGCTGCCGTCCTCGACGCGGGTGCCGAGGAAGTCAACGACCTCGGCGAGAACTTCGAGGTCATCAGCGAGGCCACCGACCTGGTCGCGGTCCGCACCGCGCTCCAGGAGGCGGGCATCGACTACGACTCCGCCGACGCCAACTTCGTTCCCACGATGCAGGTTCAGCTGGACGAGGAGGGCGCGCGGAAGATCTTCAAGCTGATCGACGCGCTCGAGGACAGCGACGACGTGCAGAACGTCTACAGCAACTTCGACGTCTCGGACGAGGTGATGGCCGCCGTCGGCTGACGCGCGGCAGTAGCGGGCCACACCAGGTCGCGTTGATTCGCCTTCGCCGGTCGGGCCGGCGGGTGGGACACTCCCACCCGCCGGCCCGTCGGCGTTGTCGGTGCCAGCCGATAACCTGCAGGAACAGTCAACCGAAGTGGCAAGCGGGAGGGGCCGGATGCGGGTGCTGGGCGTGGACCCGGGGCTGACCCGGTGCGGGATCGGCGTGGTCGACGGCGACGCGGGCCGGCGCCTGACCATGGTCGGGGTCGGCATCGTCCGCACTCCCGCGGACGCCGAGATCGGCGAGCGGCTGGTCCGGATAGAGCGCGGCATCGAACAGTGGCTGGACGAGCACCGGCCCGACTACGTCGCCGTGGAGCGGGTGTTCAGCCAGCACAACGTCCGTACGGTGATGGGCACCGCGCAGGCCGGCGCCGTCGCGATGCTCTGTGCCACGCGGCGCGGACTGCCGGTCGCCCTGCACACCCCCAGCGAGGTCAAAGCCGCCGTCACCGGCAGCGGCCGGGCGGACAAGGCCCAGGTCGGCACGATGGTCACGCGGCTGCTGCGGCTCGACGCCCCGCCCAAGCCGGCCGACGCCGCCGATGCCCTCGCGCTCGCCATCTGCCACATCTGGCGCGCCCCGGCCCTCACGCGTCTGCAGCAGGCGCATGCCGCCGCCCGCCACGGTCATTCGCTCGCACACCCCCCGAAGGGCACCAGCATCCGATGATCGCCTTTGTCAGCGGCCCGGTCGCCGCGCTCGGCCCGGACACCGCGGTCATCGAGGTCGGTGGCGTCGGCATGGCCGTACAGTGCGCCCCGAACACCCTGTCCGGCCTGCGCGTTGGCCAGCCGGCCCGGCTCGCCACCTCCCTCGTCGTCCGCGAGGACTCGCTCACCCTCTACGGCTTCGCCGACGACGACGAGCGCCAGGTCTTCGAACTCCTGCAGACCGCGAGCGGAGTTGGGCCGCGGCTGGCCCAGGCGATGCTTGCCGTGCACAGCCCGGATGCGCTGCGGCGCGCCGTCGCGCAGGGCGACGAGAAGGCGCTCACCGCTGTGCCCGGCATCGGAAAGAAGGGCGCCCAGCGGCTGCTGCTGGAGCTGAAGGACCGGCTGGGCGAGCCGGTCGGGCCCGCCGTGCACACCGGCGCCCCGGCCACCGCCGCCGCAGGCTGGCGCGACCAGTTGCACGCCGCCCTGGTCGGCCTCGGCTACGCCTCCCGCGAGGCCGACGACGCGGTCGACGCGGTCGCCCCGCAGGCCGAGGCCGCCGCGGCCGAAGGCGTCACCCCGCCCGTACCGCAACTCCTGCGTGCCGCCCTGCAATCCCTCAACCGTGCGAGATGAGCCGCCACTTCGCCGCGCCGGACGGCACCCGGCTGCCATGCGCGTGACCGGTGTCGGTGCCGTACGGCACGATGACGGCGAAGGCGTGCGGCACAGGCCGTGCGCCCTCGCAGCCACCCCTAGGCCGGCGGCCTGGCCGCCATGACCTCCGTGAGGCAACCCGTAGTGAACTGGGACGACGAGTCCGCACCCGCGACCGCGAACGGCCTGTCGGCCGCCGCCGACAGGCTGGTAGGCGCAGCCGCCGACGCCGAGGACCAGACCATCGAGGCCGCCCTGCGCCCCAAGGCGCTGGACGAGTTCGTCGGCCAGGAGCGGGTCCGCGAGCAGTTGGACCTCGTCCTCAAAGCGGCGCGACAGCGCGGTGGCACCGCGGATCACGTCCTGCTCTCCGGCGCCCCCGGCCTCGGCAAGACCACCCTGTCCATGATCATCGCTGCGGAGATGGGCGCCCCGATCCGTATCACCTCCGGCCCCGCCATCCAGCACGCCGGGGACCTCGCCGCGATCCTCTCCTCCCTCACCGAGGGCGAGGTGCTCTTCCTCGACGAGATCCACCGCATGTCCCGCCCCGCCGAGGAGATGCTCTACATGGCGATGGAGGACTTCCGCGTCGATGTCATCGTCGGCAAGGGCCCCGGCGCCACCGCCATCCCCCTGGAGCTGCCGCCCTTCACGCTCGTCGGCGCCACCACCCGGGCCGGGCTGCTGCCGCCCCCGCTGCGGGACCGCTTCGGCTTCACCGGGCACATGGAGTTCTACGAACCCGCCGAGCTGGAGCGGGTCATTCACCGCTCCGCCCGGCTGCTGGAGGTCGAGACCGAGCCCGAGGGTGCCGCGGAGATCGCCGGGCGGTCCCGTGGCACCCCGCGTATCGCCAACCGGCTGCTGCGCCGGGTCCGGGACTACGCCCAGGTCAAGGCGGACGGTGTGGTCACCCGCGAGGTCGCCGCCGCGGCCCTGGCCGTCTACGAGGTCGACAGCCGAGGCCTGGACCGCCTCGACCGGGCGGTGCTCGGGGCGCTGCTGAACCTCTTCGCCGGCGGTCCGGTCGGCCTGTCCACCCTCTCGGTCGCGGTGGGGGAGGAGCGTGAGACGGTGGAGGAGGTCGCCGAACCGTTCCTGGTACGGGAGGGGCTGCTGGCCCGTACCCCGCGGGGGCGGATCGCGACCCCCGCCGCCTGGACCCACATGGGGCTCACCCCGCCACAGCAGCACGGCGGACCCGGAGCGGGGCAGCAGGGCCTGTTCGGAGCGTGACCGGCCGGTCACGGCGCGGAGGCTCGCCCGCCCTGGAACCCCAGTGACATGCTGGGCGTTGTTCCTGCAGTGCGGACTCGCCTAGACTCCGCCGATGCCGTCCGTGCGGACGGCCAACCGACCCCAAATACCAGGCCGCACACAACGCGGTCGTGCGAAGGAATCTCCGTCCCGTGGATATCGTGACTCTCCTCCCGTTCATCGTGCTCATCGGGGCCATGTTCCTGATGACCCGGTCGGCGAAGAACAAGCAGCGCCAGGCCATGCAGATGCGCGACCGGATGCAGCCAGGCACCGGCATCCGGACGATCGGCGGCATGTACGCGACCGTCAAGGAGGTTCGGGACGACACGGTCCTTCTCGAGGTCGCACCGGGCATCCACGCCGTGTACGCCAAGAACGCCGTCGGCGCCGTCCTCGACGACGAGGAGTACCACCGCATCGTCCACGGTGGCCCTGCGGGTGACCTCAAGGTCGACGGCTCGATCGTGCCGGACGACGCTTCCTCGCTGACCACCGGCGGCGACAAGGCCGCCGCCTCCGACGAGCCCCGCGTCGACCTTGGCAAGACCGACGCCGACGACTCCAAGCCCCAGGACGTCGAAGAGCCCAAGGACGCCAAGGACGCCAAGGACACCAAGGACGCCAAGAAGGACGACGACACCGACGCGAAGTAGTCCGCCCCTCCCGCGGACCGCGCAGCCTCCCACGGTGCCGCCCGGCTCGGGCGGCATCCGGCGGTGAAAGGCCGACGCGGCCGCGGGACGGTCGTCACGTCGCCGGGGCATGTCCCTACTACACTTCGTGGCCGCCCCCTCACCACCGATGCGGGGCGGTTGGACAGGGAGAATCGAGAAGGTGGCAGCACCGAAGAAGGGCCGGAGGCCCTCGGGGGCCCAGGGCAGGCCGGGGCGCGCTCTGGCGCTGATCCTGATCGCCATCGTGGCGCTCACCGGGGGGATGTTCCTCTCCGGGCACACCACGCCGCGACTGGGTATCGACCTCGCGGGTGGTACCAGCATCACCCTTACGGCCAAGGAACAGCCGGGCGAGAAGAACGCGATCAACCCGACCAACATGAACACCGCGGTCGGGATCATCGAGCGCCGCGTCAATGGCCTGGGAGTCTCGGAGGCCGAGGTTCAGACCCAGGGCGACCGCAACATCATCGTCAACATCCCCCGCGGGACGAACGAGAAGCAGGCCCGGGAGCAGGTCGGCACCACCGCTCAGCTGTACTTCCGCCCGGTGCTGTCCGTAGCCGCCGGTAC
Organism: Streptomyces sp. HSS9-12; assembly: GCF_054963655.1. Taxonomy (NCBI): domain Bacteria; kingdom Bacillati; phylum Actinomycetota; class Actinomycetes; order Kitasatosporales; family Streptomycetaceae; genus Streptomyces; species Streptomyces sp. HSS9-12. The sequence continues at coordinate 28,486 of NZ_JBUEGC010000015.1, forward strand.
CCCGGCCCCCAAGCCGACGGCCAGCCCCTCCGCCGGCGCCGGTAAGACCGGGGACCAGGTCAAGCCCGGCACCACATCCTCGACGAAGCCGTCCGCGACCCCCACCACCCAGGGCCGTGCCGTCACCGACGGCCTGAAGGCCGACGCGTCCAAGTCGCCGCAGCCGACTCCGACCGGCAAGGACGGCAAGGCCGACGCCTCGAAGTCACCGCAGCCCACCCAGCCCCCGGTCCCGCAGCCGGGCGCCGACATCCCCCCGCAGCTGCAGAAGAAGCTGGACGCGCTGGACTGCTCCAAGCCGGATCAGCGCACCCGGGCCGGACAGAATGCCAAGCCCAGCGACTACACCGTGGCGTGCAGCGAGGACGGCAAGGCGAAGTACGCGCTCGGCCCCGCCGACATCGAGGGCGTCGACGTCGACAACGCCAAGGCCGTCTTCGACAGCGAGCGGGGCTCCGGCTGGATCGTCCAGCTGGGCTTCAACGACCAGGGCGCGAAGAAGTTCGCCCAGTCGACCGGCAAGCTCGCCACCCAGCAGCCGCCGCGGAACCAGTTCGCGATCGTCCTCGACGGCCAGGTGGTCTCCGCGCCCAGCGTCTCCACCGCCATCACCGGTGGCAACGCCGAGATCTCGGGCAGCTTCACCCAGGAGAGCGCCGAGGCCCTGGCCAACGTGCTCTCCTACGGTGCGTTGCCGCTGAGCTTCGTCGAGTCCAGCGTCACCACCGTCTCCCCGGCGCTGGGCGGCGAGCAGCTGCACGCCGGTCTGATCGCCGGTGCCATCGGCCTCGCTCTTGTGGTCCTGTACCTGGTGGTCTACTACCGCGGCCTGGCCCTGATCGCGGTGCTCAGCCTGGTAGTGTCCGCGGCCCTCACCTACACGATCATGACGCTGCTCGGTCCGGGCATCGGCTTCGCGCTGAACCTGCCCGCCGTCACCGGCGCCATCGTCGCGATCGGCATCACCGCCGACTCGTTCATCGTCTACTTCGAACGCATCCGGGACGAGATCCGGGAGGGCCGTACGCTCCGTCCGGCGGTCGAGCGCGGCTGGCCGCGGGCCCGGCGCACCATTCTGGTGTCCGACTTCGTGTCGTTCCTCGCCGCCGCCGTCCTGTTCATCGTCACAGTCGGCAAGGTGCAGGGCTTCGCGTTCACCCTCGGCCTCACCACGCTGCTGGACGTTGTGGTGGTCTTCCTCTTCACCAAGCCGCTGATGACGCTCCTCGCCCGGCGGAAGTTCTTCGCGAGCGGGCATCCCTGGTCCGGGCTGGACCCCAAGCGGCTCGGTGCCAAGCCGCCGCTGCGCCGCGGTCGCCGCGCCCCCGTCATCCCGACCGACCCGAAGGAGGCGTGAGATGTCGCGACTCGGCAGCATCGGCGCCAGGCTCTACCGCGGTGAGGTCGGCTATGACTTCGTCGGCAAGCGGAAGATCTGGTACGGCATCTCGATCCTGATCACCATCACGGCCCTGGTGGGCCTGGGGGTGCGGGGTCTCAACATGGGCATCGAGTTCTCCGGCGGCGCGGTCTTCACCACCCCGAAGACCAGCGTGTCGGTCGGTCACGCCCACCACCAGGCGGTGGAGGCGTCCGGCCACGAAGCCGTCGTGCAGAAGCTCGGCAACGGTGGCCTGCGCATCCAGGTCCCCAACGTCGATACCGCGAAGTCCGACCAGATCAGGGAAGAGCTCGCCAAGGACTTCAAGATCCCGGCCAAGGACATCAACGCCGACCTGGTCGGCCCCAGCTGGGGCGAGCAGATCGCCAACAAGGCGTGGCTGGGCCTGGGCATCTTCATGCTGCTGGTGGTGGTCTACCTCGCCATCGCCTTCGAGTGGCGCATGGCGCTCGCCGCGCTCATCGCCCTGGTCCACGACCTCACCATCACCGTCGGCATCTATGCCCTCGTCGGCTTCGAGGTCACCACGGGCACCGTCATCGGTCTGCTGACCATCCTCGGCTACTCCCTCTACGACACCGTCGTGGTCTTCGACGGCCTGAAGGAAGCCAGCAAGGACATCACCAAGCAGTCCCGGTTCACCTACAGCGAGATCGCCAACCGCAGCCTCAACGCGACCCTGGTCCGCTCGATCAACACCACGGTCGTCGCGCTGCTGCCGGTCGCGGGCCTGCTGTTCATCGGCGGCGGAGTGCTCGGCGGCGGCATGCTCAACGACATCTCACTGTCGCTGTTCGTCGGCCTCGCCGCCGGCGCGTACTCCTCGATCTTCATCGCCACCCCGGTCGTCGCTGACCTCAAGGAGCGCGAGCCGCAGATGAAGGCCCTGGCCAAGCGGGTGCGCGCCAAGCGGGCCGCCGCGGCGGCCAAGGGCGAGTCGGCCGAGGCGCCGGACGCCGGCCCAGCGGAGGGGCCCGCCGGCGCCGGCGAGGACGAGGCCGCTGCGGCGGGCGTCGTCGGCCAGCGCCGCCAGCCCGCCGCCCGTAGCCGCGGCCGCGGCCGCCCGTCGGGGAAGCGCCGATGACCGCTGTCTCTGAGCGGGAGTTGCGGAGCCTGCTGCTCGGGAGGATCCGGGATGTGCCGGACTACCCGAAGGCCGGGGTGATGTTCAAGGACATCACCCCCCTGCTCGCCGACCCGGTGGCTTTCGCGGCCCTCACCGACGCGCTCGCAGAGCTGTGCGTCCGGCACGGCGCGACCAAGGTCGTCGGCCTGGAGGCGCGTGGCTTCATCCTGGCCGCGCCGGTCGCCATCCGCGCCGGGCTGGGCTTCATCCCCGTCCGCAAGGCGGGCAAGCTGCCCGGGGCGACGCTGTCGCAGGCGTACGAGCTCGAGTACGGCACCGCCGAGATCGAGGTGCACGCCGAGGACGTGGCGGACGGCGACCGGATCATGGTGATCGACGACGTGCTGGCGACCGGCGGCACCGCGGAGGCGTCGCTGGAGCTCATCCGGCGGGCCGGGGCCCAGGTCGCCGGTCTGGCGGTCCTGCTGGAGCTGGGCTTCCTCGCCGGGCGGCAGCGGCTGGAGCCTGCGCTGGGAGGCTCCCCGCTGGAGGCCCTGATAACGGTCTGAGCCGTCCGCGTCATCGGCACCATCCGCGTGATCCACGAGGGGGCGGGCACCCGGGAGGACCGGGTGCCCGCCCCGCTTCGTACACCGGTTCCCCGGCCACGGAAGAGACTGGCGGTCTGGATCGTTACCATGGCATCTCCGGACCTGTCGGGGGGCCGGATCCTCCCTCCCGCGCCAGGGGACCTTGGCGCCGGGGCCCACACGAGGAGTGCTTTTGCCAGACGAGGCCCAGCCGCTCACCGCCGCGCAACCCGAGAAGCCCACTGCCGAGGCCGCGGCGGCCACAGGCACGCCTGCCAAGAAGACCCCCGAGGCAGCGAAGCCGCTGGCCAAGCCGACTCCCGCCGTCAAGCCCGGACCGGCGTCCTCCAACCGTGTCCGCGCCCGTCTCGCCCGCCTCGGCGTGCAGCGCTCCAGCCCGTACAACCCGGTCCTCGAACCCCTGCTGAGGATCGTCCGCAGCAACGACCCGAAGATCGAAACCTCGACGCTGCGCCAGATCGAGCGGGCCTACCAGGTCGCCGAGCGCTGGCACCGCGGCCAGAAGCGCAAGAGCGGCGACCCGTACATCACCCACCCCCTCGCGGTCACCACGATCCTCGCCGAGCTGGGCATGGACCCGGCGACGCTGATGGCGGGCCTGCTGCACGACACCGTCGAGGACACCGAGTACGGCCTGGACGACCTGCGCCGCGACTTCGGCGAGCAGGTCGCCCTGCTCGTCGACGGCGTCACCAAGCTGGACAAGGTCAAGTTCGGTGAGGCCGCGCAGGCCGAGACCGTACGCAAGATGGTCGTGGCCATGGCCAAGGACCCGCGCGTCCTGGTCATCAAGCTGGCCGACCGCCTGCACAACATGCGCACCATGCGCTACCTCAAGCGGGAGAAGCAGGAGAAAAAGGCCCGCGAGACCCTTGAGATCTACGCCCCGCTCGCGCACCGGCTGGGCATGAACACGATCAAGTGGGAGCTGGAGGACCTCGCTTTCGCGATCCTCTACCCCAAGATGTACGACGAGATCGTGCGGCTGGTCGCCGAGCGGGCCCCCAAGCGCGACGAATATCTGGCCATCGTCACCGACCAGGTCCAGGGCGACCTGCGCGCCGCCCGTATCAAGGCCACCGTCACCGGCCGCCCGAAGCACTACTACTCCGTCTACCAGAAGATGATCGTCCGCGGACGGGACTTCGCGGAGATCTACGACCTGGTGGGTATTCGCGTCCTCGTCGACACCGTCCGCGACTGCTACGCGGCGCTCGGGACCATCCACGCGCGGTGGAACCCGGTGCCGGGGCGGTTCAAGGACTACATCGCGATGCCCAAGTTCAACATGTACCAGTCGCTGCACACGACGGTGATCGGGCCCAACGGCAAGCCGGTCGAGCTGCAGATCCGCACCTTCGACATGCACCGCCGCGCCGAGTACGGCATCGCGGCGCACTGGAAGTACAAGCAGGAGGCCGTCGCCGGTGCCTCCAAGGTGCGCACCGACGTGCCGCGGGGCAAGGCCGGCAAGGACGACGCCATCAACGACATGGCGTGGCTGCGGCAGCTGCTGGACTGGCAGAAGGAGACCGAGGACCCGGGTGAGTTCCTGGAGTCGCTGCGCTTCGACCTCTCCCGCAACGAGGTCTTCGTCTTCACGCCGAAGGGCGATGTCATAGCGCTGCCCGCGGGCGCCACCCCGGTGGACTTCGCGTACGCCGTGCACACCGAGGTGGGCCACCGCACGATAGGGGCCCGGGTCAACGGGCGGCTGGTACCGCTGGAGTCGACCCTGGACAACGGCGACCTGGTGGAGGTCTTCACCTCCAAGGCGCCCGGCGCCGGTCCATCCCGCGACTGGCTCGGCTTCGTCAAGTCCCCACGGGCCCGTAACAAGATCCGCGCCTGGTTCTCCAAGGAGCGGCGCGACGAGGCCATAGAGCAGGGCAAGGACGCCATCGTGCGGGCGATGCGCAAACAGAACCTGCCGATCCAGCGCATCCTCACCGGTGACTCGCTCGTCACGCTCGCCCATGAGATGCGCTATCCGGACATCTCGGCGCTGTACGCGGCCATCGGCGAAGGCCATGTCTCCGCGCAGAACGTCGTCCAGAAGCTCGTCCAGGCGCTTGGCGGCGAGGAAGCCGCGAACGAGGACATCGCGGAGACCGCGCCGCCGCTGCGCCGCCGCTCCAAGAGGCGCTCCAGCGCCGACCCCGGTGTGGTCGTCAAGGGCGTCGACGATGTGTGGGTCAAGCTGGCCCGGTGTTGTACACCCGTCCCCGGAGACCCGATCATCGGCTTCGTCACCCGCGGCAGCGGCGTCTCGGTGCACCGTGCGGACTGTGTGAACGTCGACTCGCTGACGCAGCAGCCCGAGCGGATCCTCGACGTCGAGTGGGCGCCCACGCAGTCGTCGGTCTTCCTCGTCGCCATCCAGGTCGAGGCGCTGGACCGCTCGCGGCTGCTGTCGGACGTCACGCGCGTGCTGTCCGACCAGCACGTCAACATCCTCTCCGCGGCCGTGCAGACCTCCCGCGACCGGGTGGCCACCTCCCGCTTCACCTTCGAGATGGGCGATCCCAAGCACCTCGGCCATGTGCTGAAGGCGGTACGGGGCGTGGAGGGCGTCTACGACGTCTACCGCGTGACCTCGGCCCGCCGGCCGTAGCAGGCGACAGCGGAGCGGCCCCGGTCGACGCCGTCGCCGCCGAGCTCAACGGCCGCCCACGCAAAACGCTCGGCTGGGAAACCCCAGCCGAGCGCCTGCATAAACCGCTCACGGCCTGATCAAACCAGCCCGGTGTTGCAACGACCCTGGAAACCGCCGGAAGGTACTGGGGCCGCTTGGCGTACGGGAGTGCGGGGTCTCAGCCGCCGAACTCCTGGAGGCCCTTGAGCGCCTGGTCCAGCAGCGCCTGCCGGCCCTCGAGCTCCTTGGCCAGCTTGTCGGCCTTGGCGTTGTTCCCGGCCGCGCGGGCCGCGTCGATCTGCTCGCGCAGCTTGTCGACGGCCGCCTGCAGCTGCCCGGTCAGCCCCGCCGCGCGCGCCCGCGCCTCAGGGTTCGTACGCCGCCACTCGGCCTCTTCGGCATCCTGGATGGCGCGCTCGACCGCGTGCATCCGGCCCTCGATCCGCGGCCGGGCGTCCCGCGGCACATGGCCGATGGCCTCCCACCGCTCGTTGATCGAGCGGAACGCGGAGCGGGCCGCCTTCAGGTCGGTCACGGGAAGCAGCTTCTCGGCCTCGGCCGCCAGCTCCTCCTTGCGCGTGAGGTTCTCCCGCTGCTCGGCGTCGCGCTCGGCGAACACCTGGCTGCGGGCCTGGAAGAAGATGTCCTGCGCACCGCGGAAGCGGTTCCACAGCTCCTCTTCCGCCTCCCGCTGGGCGCGGCCGACGGACTTCCACTCGCTCATGAGCTCGCGGTACCGCGCGGCTGTCGGACCCCAGTCCGTGGAGTCCGACAGCGTCTCGGCCTCGGCGACCAGCTTCTCCTTGGCCTTACGGGCCTCCTCGCGCTGCGCGTCCAGCGCCGCGAAGTGCGCCTTGCGGCGCTTGGAGAAAGCCGAGCGGGCGTGCGAGAAGCGGTGCCACAGCTCGTCGTCGGTCTTCCGGTCCAGGCGCGGCAGGCCCTTCCAGGTGTCGACCAGGGCACGCAGCCGCTCCCCGGCCGCCCGCCACTGCTCGCTGGCCGCCAGCTCCTCCGCCTCGGCGACCAGTGCCTCCTTGGCGTGGCGGGCCTCGTCGGCCTGCCGTGCCTTCGCCGCCCTGCGCTGCTCGCGCCGCATCTCCACCTCGCTGGTGAGCTGGTCGAGCCGCTTGCGCAGCGCGTCCAGGTCGCCGACGGCGTGATGTTCGTCGACCTGCTGGCGCAGATGGTCGATGGCGGTCATCGCGTCCTTCGCGGACAGGTCGGTGGTCCGCACCCGGCGCTCGAGGAGGCCGATCTCGACGACCAGTCCGTCGTACTTGCGCTCGAAGTAGGCGAGGGCCTCCTCGGGAGTTCCCGCCTGCCACGATCCGACGACCTTCTCGCCCTCAGCCGTCCGCACGTACACGGTCCCCGCCTCGTCGACGCGGCCCCATGGGTCGCTGCTCACAGCGCCTCCTCCACATGATGCCGAAGCGGGCGCGCGGCCCGCGGGCATCGTCCACAATTCCAGTCCGGCCGGGCCATGCCCGAACCGTCCGACGAGCTGCTGGTTCTCCCGTTGATGCTGCAGGGTGGCAGCCGTCGGAGCAGGCACCCTACACAACGCCAACATAGGCGAACCGTGGGTCGGCTGTCCGCATCCAGCGCGACCGAAATTTCACGTTCGGGGGCCTCAGGACTTCGTGACCGTCGCCTTGTCGATCACGACGGTGGCATGCGGCGCGGTGTTGCCCGTCGCGTCCGGCGCCGCGGCACCGGCGCCGGCGATCTTCTTCAGCACGTCCTTGCCACCCGTGATGGTGCCGAAGGGCGTGTAGTCCGGGGGCAACTGGCTGTCCTGGTGGACGAGGAAGAACTGGCTGCCGCCGGTGTTCCGCCCCTTGCCGGTCTGTGCGTTGTACTTGTTGGCCATCGCGACCGTGCCCGCCGGATAGACATTGCCCTTGAGCTTCGGGTCCTTCAGATTCTCGTCCGGAATCGTGTAGCCCGGTCCGCCCTTGCCGGTGCCCTTCGGGTCGCCGCACTGCAGCACATGGATACCGCCGTCGGTCAGCCGGTGGCACTTGGTGTGGTCGAAGAATCCCTGGCCGGCGAGGAAGGTGAAGGAGTTGACCGTATGCGGGGCCTTGGCCGCGTCCATCTCGATGTCGATGTCGCCGCAGGTGGTCTGCAGCCGCATGGTGTACGTGGCCTTGGTGTCGATGGCGAGCTTCGGTTCCTGCTGCCACTGCTTGGTGCCGGGGGAGCCCCCAGCGGGCTTGCCACAGGGGTCCGGCGCCTTGCTGGTGGGAGACGCGCTCGGCTTGGCGAGGTCCTCGCCCGTGTCGGCTCCGGGGCTCGCGATGACGTACCAGGCCGTGAGGGACGACAGGAGAACGACGGCGACTCCGACCACGAACACAGCGCGGCGGCGCGTCTTGCGGCGCTGCTCGACTCTGCGCCGCTGCTGACGCTCGAACTTCTCCCGGGCGAGCTGCCGCCGCCGCTGGTCCTTCGTGACCACCGCTTCGTCTCCTTGTGCCGAGGTGTCTGCCGCCCGCCGTGGGCGTGCACTGTGAGGCTCGGCCGTACGGTATACGGGTTCGCTGTCGCCAGGCCCGCGCCGGTAGGCTCTGAACTGCTCAGATCCTTCCGCTGGACGACTGTTGAGGACGATCGTGCTTATTGCCGGGTTCCCCGCCGGGGCCTGGGGGACCAATTGCTACCTGGTCGCCCCCGCCGCGGGTGAGGAGTGCGTGATCATTGACCCGGGCCACGAGGCGGCCCCGGGAGTCGAAGAGGCACTCAAGAAGCATCGGCTCAAGCCCGTCGCCGTCGTCCTCACCCACGGCCACCTCGACCACACTGCCTCGGTCGTCCCGGTCTGCGGTGCGCACGGCGTGCCGGCCTGGATCCACCCCGCGGACCGCTACATGATGACCGACCCGGAGAAGGCGCTCGGCCGTGCCATCGGCGCACAGCTGCTCGGCGAGCTCAGTGTGGGAGAGCCCGACGACCTGAGGGAGCTGACCGACGGCGCGGTGCTGAAACTGGCGGGGCTGGAGTTCACCGTCGCGCACGCGCCCGGCCATACCAAGGGGTCGGTGACCTTCCGGCTGCCCGAGCAGGCCGATGTTCCGTCGATCTTCTTCTCGGGCGACCTGCTGTTCGCCGGCTCCATCGGACGTACCGACCTGCCCGGCGGCGACCCTGCCGAGATGCTCGAGTCCCTGGCCCGTGTGTGCCTGCCGCTCGACGACTCGACCGTGGTGCTGCCCGGCCACAACGAGCACACGACCATCGGCCGCGAGCGCGCCACCAACCCGTACCTGCGGCAGGTGGCCGCCGGCCTGGGAGCCGACGACCTCTCGGCTCCACGACGAGGAATGTGACGAACTCTTCCGTGAGCACCTTCAAGGCCCCCAAGGGCACGTACGACCTGATCCCGCCGGACTCCGCGGCCTACCTCGCCGTCCGGGACGCCATCGCCGCTCCGCTGAAAGGCGCGGGCTACGGCTATATCGAGACCCCCGGCTTCGAGCAGGTGGAGCTCTTCTCGCGCGGTGTCGGCGAGTCCACCGACATCGTCACCAAGGAGATGTACACCCTCACCACCAAGGGCGGCGACCAGCTGGCGCTGCGCCCCGAGGGCACCGCCTCCGTGCTGCGCGCCGCGCTCGAGGCCAACCTGCACAAGGCCGGGAACCTGCCGGTCAAGCTCTGGTACTCCGGCTCGTACTACCGCTACGAGCGGCCCCAGGCCGGGCGCTACCGGCACTTCTCGCAGGTCGGCGCCGAGGCCATCGGTACGGAGGATCCGGCGCTGGACGCCGAGCTGATCATCCTGGCGGTTGACGCGTACAAGTCGCTCGGCCTGAAGAACTTCCGGCTGCTGCTGAACTCGCTGGGCGACAAGGAGTGCCGTCCGGTCTACCGGGCCGCCCTCCAGGAGTTCCTGCGCGGCCTCGAGCTCGACGAGGACACCCGCCGGCGGATCGAGATCAACCCGCTGCGCGTGCTCGACGACAAGCGCGAGGCGGTGCAGAAGCAGCTCGTCGGTGCGCCGATGATGCGCGACCACCTGTGCGAGGCGTGCAAGAGCTACCACGAGCAGGTGCGCGAGCTGCTGACGGCGGCGGGCGTCGCCTTCGAGGACGACCCGAAACTGGTGCGCGGCCTGGACTACTACACCCGGACCACGTTCGAGTTCGTCCACGACGGGCTCGGCTCGCAGTCCGCGGTGGGCGGCGGCGGCCGCTACGACGGCCTGTCCGAGATGATCGGCGGCCCGGCGCTGCCGTCGGTCGGCTGGGCGCTCGGCGTGGACCGTACGGTCCTGGCGCTGAAGGCCGAGGGCGTCGAGCTCCAACTGCCCTCGGCCACCGAGGTGTTCGCCGTCCCGCTGGGCGAGGAGGCCCGGCGGGTGCTGTTCGGCCTGGTCACCGAGCTGCGGCGGGCCGGGGTCGCCACGGATTTCGCGTACGGCGGCAAGGGGCTGAAGAACGCGATGAAGTCCGCGAACCGGTCGGGCGCGCGGTACGCCCTGATCGCGGGTGAGCGTGATCTCGCCGAGGGCGTCGTCCAGGTGAAGGACTTGGAATCCGGCGAGCAGCAGCCGGTCGCCCTGGACGCCGTGGTCGCGGAGCTCCGGGAGAAGCTGGCCTGAGGGCGCAGGCACGGGACCGGGGTCCGAGGCTCGGGCCCCTGCGTCCCGGGCCCTGCGTCCCGGGCCCAACGGGCCCTGCGTCCCGGGCCCAACGGGCCCTTCAGCGCCGGAATCCCGCCGAATGAGGGACCAAGGTCCCTCATTCGGTCGACAGCGGCCAGTCGCGGGACTCGCTGCGGCACAATTGGCCGTGCTCGGCAGGGCGAATCCCCCGGAAGCGACGGAACGGCGATATGACGATGACAGCGCTTGACGAAGTGACCACTGACGACCAGGGCGGCGAGGTCGCTACCGGCGGCGCTGTGGGCGGCAGTCGCGCCTTCGCTCTGCTGCTGGTGATCACCGGAGCCGCCGGGCTGCTTGCCGCGTGGGTCATCACGATCGACAAGTTCAAGATCCTCGAGGCGAAGGTCGCGGGCAAGACCTTCACCCCCGGCTGCAGCCTCAACCCCATCGTCTCCTGCGGCAACATCATGGAGAGCAAGCAGGCCGCGGCGTTCGGATTCCCCAACCCGATGCTGGGCCTGGTCGCGTACGGCATCGTGATCGCCATCGGCATGGGCCTGCTGGCCGGTGCCCGCTTCCGCCGCTGGTTCTGGCTGGGGCTGAACGCCGGCACGCTCTTCGGTGTCGGGTTCTGCACCTGGCTGCAGTACCAGTCGCTGTACGTCATCGGCTCGCTGTGCCTGTGGTGCTCCCTGGCCTGGGTGGCCACCATCGTGATGTTCTGCTACGTCACCGTGCACAACGTCCGGCACCGCTTCCTGCCGGCGCCGGAAGGCGTACGGAACGGGCTGCTGGAGTTCGCCTGGGTGCCTCCGGTGCTGTGGATCGGCGTCATCGGCATGCTGATCCTGACGCGCTGGTGGGACTTCTGGACCAGCTGACCCGGCACCCGGACCGGCTGAGCCGGCGAGCCTGGGGGTTCGCCTCTCGAGCACCACGCGGCATTGTCAGTCCGGTGACATAGGCTCCTGGGACGTGGAGCCCGACCTGTTCACCGCCGCCGCCGAGGACCGCCAGCTGAAGGACCCGGCGAGCAGTCCGCTGGCCGTACGCATGCGCCCGCGCACCCTCGACGAGGTCGTCGGGCAGCAGCATCTGCTGCGGCCCGGCTCACCGCTGCGCCGGCTTGTGGGCGAGGGGAACGGAGGCCCGGCGGGCCCCTCCTCGGTGATCCTCTGGGGGCCGCCCGGCATCGGCAAGACGACCCTGGCGTATGTGGTCAGCCAGGCGACGAACAAGCGCTTCGTCGAGCTGTCGGCGATCACGGCCGGCGTCAAGGAGGTGCGGGCCGTCATCGACGGCGCGCGCCGCGCCTCCGGGGGCTTCGGCAAGGAGACCGTTCTCTTCCTCGATGAGATCCACCGTTTCAGCAAGGCCCAGCAGGACTCCCTGCTGCCCGCGGTGGAGAACCGCTGGGTGACCCTGATCGCGGCCACCACCGAGAACCCGTACTTCTCGGTCATTTCGCCCTTGCTGTCCAGGTCGCTGCTGCTCACGCTGGAGCCGCTGAGCGACGACGATCTGCGGGGCCTGCTGCGCCGGGCGGTGGCGGACGAGCGGGGGCTCGGCGCGGTGGTGCGGCTGCCGGAGGACGCCGAGGCTCATCTCCTGCGGATCGCGGGCGGCGACGCGCGCCGTGCGCTGACCGCGCTGGAGGCCGGAGCCGGTGCGGCCATCGCCAAGGGCGAAGCGGAGATCACCCTTGAGTCCCTGGAGGAGGCGGTCGATCGCGCGGCGGTGACGTACGACCGCGACGGCGATCAGCACTACGACGTCGCCAGCGCGCTCATCAAGTCCATCCGCGGCTCGGACGTGGATGCGGCGCTGCACTACCTGGCCCGGATGATCGAGGCCGGGGAGGACCCGAGGTTCATCGCCCGGCGGCTGATGATCTCCGCGAGTGAGGACATCGGCATGGCGGACCCGACGGCGCTGCAGACCGCGGTCGCCGCCGCCCAGGCCGTGGCGATGATCGGCTTCCCGGAGGCGCGGATCACCCTTGCCCAGGCCGTGGTCGCACTCGCCCTCGCGCCAAAGTCCAACGCGGCCTACAAGGCGATCGACGCGGCCCTCGCGGACGTCCGCGCGGGCCTCGCCGGCCCGGTCCCGCCGCATCTGCGGGACGGTCACTACAAGGGCGCGCAGAAGCTCGGCCATGCGCAGGGCTATGTGTATCCGCACGATGTGCCGGGCGGCATCGCCGCGCAGCAGTACGCCCCGGACGCGGTACACGGAAAGCGTTACTACGAGCCGACGCGGTTTGGCGCGGAAGCGCGCTACGCGGACGTCGTCGAGCGGGTCCGCCCACGGCTGAGGGGGGAGCAGCCGCGTGGCGCCGAGGTGTCCCGCCCGCCGGAGGCGCGCCGCCCCGCGGATGCCGGGGGTGCCGAGGCGTCGCCGTCCGGCGAGGACCCTCCGGGCGCAAGCTGAGCGGCTGCGCCCGTACCCGTGGCCGGCGCCTCCGGAGCGATGGGCGCAACCGGGCGCCAAGTGCCGAGGCCACACGGGCGCGGGGTGCCGGGGTGAGCGCTGCCCGACAGGGACATGGGCGCCCCGGCTGGTCCCATAAACTCATCCCGCTGCGGCAGCTGCGCCCCCTGTGGCGGCAGCACCGCGGAGAGGCCCTGATCCTGGTGGCCACGGCGGTCGCCATCGTCGCCACCAGCATGTTCGAGGGCGTACTGGCCGGCCTGGTGCTGGCGGTGGCCAAGGCCGCGTGGGAGACCTCGCACATCCATATTCACGTCGACGACAATCCCGGCCGGACCGAGCCCATCAGGGTGGTGCTGTGCGGCAACGCGACCTTCCTGCGGCTGCCTGGCGTGCTGGACACCCTCGAAGCGCTGCCGAAGGACCGGCACATCGAACTGGACCTGCTCGGTCTGCGGCACCTGGACCACGCGCGCCGTACGGCGTTGACGAGCCGGGCGGACCGGCACAACAGCCAGGAGGGTGCCACCCGAGTGCTGATGCCCGCGGGCTGACCCGCTGCCACGCACCCTGACCGCCGGCCCCTGTCCTTCGTCCCCTCGGGCAGGGGCCGGCTCACCCTCGGACGCCAAAGCCCCCGCGCGCGGCGGCCCTTGCGCAGAGCGCCGGTCAGTCGGATGTGAGGGCCGCCTCGAACAGGGCGTGCATGGCGCGGCGCAGTTCGACGATGTCCCGGACCGGCTCGGGGAAGTCGAAGCGGGCGTCAAGGGCCCGGCCGCCGCCCACGAACCGCACCCGTAGGCCGAAGCGGTCCAGCGCCACCGGCACCACCCGGTCCCGCAGTCCGCACACCCGCTCCGCCCGCTCGTCCAACAGACCGCACAAACCTCGCACATGATCGCCATGTGCCGCGGCCAGGTGCTGCAGGAGTTCCGCCTCGTGCACGACCAGCGGGTCGGGCTCGGCGGCCACGAACTCATCCGGTTCCACGGACTGCACGCCCCACAGGTCATCGACGCTCGCCTCGCCCACCTCCAGCTTCAGCAGCGTCCAGGCGGGCCGCCCGTACTCGCCGGGCCTCGGGTCCGGCCGCAGTTCCTCGCCGAGGCCCAGCAGTTCACCGACCGGGTGCCGCTCGGCAAGCAGCATCGCGCACGCCGCACGCTCGGCGTTCCGTACGGGTGTCAGCCACCCGGCGACCCACGCGCGGCCCCGGATACGATGGGGGACGGCGACCGGCGCGACATCCGTGAGCTCCATCACGGCGGCCAGGTCGTCGTCCTGCGCGTGGGCCGCGGCGCGAGCCGCGGGGGAGTCCCCAGGCATCAGCAGAAGCACGTCGCCGTCCGCAGTGACGGTGCGTGCCGCGGGCGTCGTTGCGCCCAGTTCGTCCAGATCCGCACTCGGAATACCGAGTGTGGCTGAGGCGTTCGACTCCACGAGGGTTCGTACGCGCTCGGCGGCCGTGGGCTGCCGGGCGTCGGTTTCCCAGGGGCGCGGCTGACCGTCGTCGGCGCTCCGCATCGTCGTTTCCGCGGTGCGGCCTGCGTTGGGCACGGGGCTCCAAGGTCGAAACATGCGTTCTCCTCGGCTAAGGTAAGGCTCACCTAACTTACACGGAGGTTCGTTCCACGTGAACCAGTCGCGTCCCAAGGTCAAGAAGTCGCGCGCACTCGGCATCGCCCTGACGCCGAAGGCGGTCAAGTACTTCGAGGCGCGTCCCTACCCGCCCGGCGAGCACGGCCGCGGCCGCAAGCAGAACAGTGACTACAAGGTCCGTCTGCTGGAGAAGCAGCGGCTGCGCGCCCAGTACGACATCAGCGAGCGCCAGATGGCCCGTGCCTACGACCGCGCTCGGAAGGTCACCGGCAAGACGGGCGAGGCCCTGATCGTCGAGCTGGAGCGCCGTCTGGACGCGCTCGTTCTGCGGGCCGGCCTGGCCCGCACCATCTACCAGGCCCGCCAGATGGTCGTTCACGGCCACATCGAGGTCAATGGCCGCAAGGTCGACAAGCCGTCCTTCCGGGTCCGCCCCGGCGACGTCGTGATGGTCCGCGAGCGCAGCCGGGACAAGCACCCCTTCCAGGTGGCGCGCGAAGGCGGCTATTCGCCCGACGGTGAGACCCCGCGCTACCTCGAGGTCAACCTGCAGGCCCTCGCCTTCCGCCTCGACCGGGAGCCGCTCCGCAAGGAGGTCCCGGTGATCTGCGACGAGCAGCTCGTCGTCGAGTACTACGCCCGCTGACCCGGCGCGTCACTCACACATGGCTCGGCCCGCCGTCTCTCCGCCGTTCTCGGCCGGGGGAGCGGCGGGTCCGTGCGCAGTGCCCGGGCCACGGCGGCGTCCAGATCCAGCCGGGCCCCCGCGTGCAGCGACGCCTCGTACGCCTCCTCGCCCAACTGCTCACGCACCCGCTCCTCGCACAGGGCGTGCGGCGCGTTGAAGTGCTGGGAGCCGAACAGCGGCAGGCCGACCGAGCGCCAGATCTGCCCGGCCGCGCCCTGCAGCACCGCGGCCTCCTCCGGATCGCCTTCGCCCGCTGTGATCAGCGCCAGCAGTTCGATCGCCAGGACCGCCCCGACCAGGTCGTTGAACGCGTGGTCGATGCCCAGGCACTCCTCCAGCAGCTCCCGCGCCTCCTCGACGTCGCCGCGGGTCCAGGCCGCGTAGCCCAGCACGTACAGCGCGTACGCCAGCGTCCAGCGTTCGCCGTGGTCCTCACAGACCCGGCGGACCTCCTCGCACAGCGCCACCGCACCGGCCAGATCGCCCTGGAAGGCCACCGCCATGGCCAGTTCGACCTGGCCCATGAGCACGTTGCTGTTCAGCTCGCCGATCTCGCGGTAGCGCTCCAGCGCCGAGCGGATCAGCTGCTCGGCGCGCGGCATGTCGTCGGTGACCAGCGCCAGGCAGCCGGTGCGGTGCAGGCTGTACGCGGCGGCCGTCGCGTTGCCGACGCGTTCGGCCTCCTCCTGGCACTCCTGGAGTGCCCCTATCGCGCCCACCGTGTCCCCCTGCAGAACGGCCACGTAGCCGGCCACCCACAGCGCCTTGAGCCTGGAGTCGTCATAGTCGCTCTCCAACTCCAGGGCGCGCTCCAGCCAGTGGCGGCCCTCGGCGAGCCGGCCGCAGCCGACCCAGTAGAACCACAGGGTGCCCGCGAGGTACTGCCCCATCCGGGCGTCCTCGCCCGGCTCCAAGCTGAACTCCAGGGCCACCCGCAGATTGCTCAGCTCGGCATCGATCCGGGCCGCCACCTCGGCCTGCCGGGGGCTGAACCAGTCCAGCTCGCACCAGGTGGCCAGGCCCATGTACCAGTCGCGGTGCCGGCGGCGCATGGCCGCGGTGTCACCCGTCGCGTCCAGCCATCCCGCCCCGTACGCCCGTACGGTCTCCAGCATCCGGTACCGGACCCCGGCGGGGGAGTCCTCGCGGACGATCACGGACTGCGCCACCAGCGAGGCGACCACATCGAGCAGTTCCTCCGCGGGCAGATCGGGCCCGGAGCAGACGTACTCCGTCGCCTCCAGGTCGAACTGGCCGGCGAACACCGACAACCGCGCCCACAGCAGCCGCTCCCGCGGGGTGCACAGCTCGTGGCTCCAGCCGATCGCGGTCCGCAGCGTCTGATGCCGGGGCAGGGTGCCCCGACAGCCGCCGGTGAGCAGGCGGAAGCGGTCGTCCAGCCGCTGCAGCACCTGGTCCAGGGACAGCGCCAGCAGCCGGCCGGCCGCCAGCTCCAGGGCGAGCGGGATCCCGTCGAGCTGGTGACACAGCTCCGCGACATCCCAGCGGTTCTCCTCGGTGATGGCGAAGCCGGGGAGGACGGCGGCGGCGCGGTCGGCGAAGAGCAGCGCGGCATCCCCCAGAGGGACGGCCGGGGCCTTCGACGAGCGGGCCGGAGCGGGGGCCGGCATCGGGCCGAGCGGGAAGGTCTGCTCGCCCGGGATCCCGAGCGGCCGCCGCCCGACGGCGAGCACCCGCAGCCCCGGAACCCGGCGCAGCAGGTCGCACACGAGTTGCGCGCACTGCTCGACGAGGTGCTCGAAGCCGTCCAGGACGAGCAGGAGCCGGCGGTCGGCGAGCCGGTCGCCAAGGGCGGTACGCCGCTGCCGGCCGGCTTGGTCGGGCAGTCCCAGGGCTTTGGCGACCGCGTGTTCCAACAGCTCCGGGCCGGTGAGGGCGGCCAGCTCCACCAGCCACGCGCCATCAGAGAAGCGTTCCTGCTCCCGTATCGCGGCATGCAGGGCGAATCGGGTCTTGCCGACCCCGCCGAGGCCCGTCACGGTCACCAGCCGGGCCGTGGCCAGTTGCCCCCGCAGCCCGGCGAGTTCGGCCGTCCGACCCACGAACCGGTTCAGCTCCGCCGGCAGGTTGCCGGGGGCGGGCGGGAGCGCGGCGGAACAGTCACCGCCGCGGTCGAGGGGCATGGAATGTCGCATGGCACACGGAGCGTACTCATCCGCATGCGGACCGTACAGCAACTTGGTGAAACGGCCCCCGGCACGGGGTACGGGAAGCCCCCGCCACCGCACAATCCGTTACGGGCCCCCAGCCTCGGCGCGATAGGGTCGTACTCCTGCCGCCCGATCCCGGAGATGACCGCCCGTGACCGGCGGTGGCCGGCGAGCGAGCCAAAGGGCGCCGGTGTTGCGATCCCAGCTACCGCTGGGGGAGCCGACACCGGGTCTGGGAGCACCTCCCAGCGGTAGTCTCCCGGGCCCAACGGCCCGGGAGGTACCCCCGGGAGGAGACCGGAGGTGAGCCGAGCCGAGGTCCGAAACGTCTACAAGGAGCGGTGCAACGTGTCCGGTGGAGAGGTGGCCGGGATCCTGGTGGCCGTCTTCTGGGCCATCCTGGTGTCGTTCCTCGCCGTGGTGCTGGTGAGGCTCGCGCAGGTGCTCAGAGCAGCCACCAAGCTGGTGGCCGATGTCTCCGAACAGGCGGTCCCGCTGCTCGGCGAGGCATCGGCGACCGTACGGTCGGCGCAGACGCAGCTGGAGCGGGTCGACGCGATCGCGACCGATGTGCAGGAGGTCACCTCCAACGCCTCCGCGCTCTCCTCGACCGTCGCCTCCACCTTCGGCGGCCCGCTGGTCAAGGTCGCGGCCTTCGGCTACGGCGTGCGCCGGGCGATGAGCGGCCGGAAGGATGCGCAGCAGGCGGCTCCCCGCCGTACCGTGATCGTAGGCCCTGCCGTGCCGCCCGCCCGGCGGGGCGGCTGGCGCTTCCGCGGTGGAAAGGGCTGACGCAGATGTTCCGCCGCGCTTTCTGGTTCACCGCCGGCGCCGCGGCCGGCGTGTGGGCCACCACCAAGGTCAACCGCAAGCTTCGGCAACTCACCCCGGAGAGTCTGGCCGCGCAGGCCGCTGACAGGGCCATCGCGGCCGGCCACCGGCTCAAGGAGTTCGCCCTCGACGTCAAGGCCGGGATGGCCCAGCGCGAGGACGAGCTGAACGACGCCTTGGGCCTCACTCCCGGGGACGACGACCACGACCGGCACCCACAGCTGCCCGGGCCGCGCCGTCCGGCCGCACTGGGCACCACGTACCCGCACAAGCCTTCCAACTCGCACAATCGGAATGAGGACCACTGATGGAGTCGGCTGAAATCCGTCGCCGCTGGCTGCGCTTCTTCGAAGAGCGCGGGCACACCGTCGTGCCGTCGGCGTCGCTCATCGCGGACGACCCGACGCTGCTGCTGGTCCCCGCGGGCATGGTGCCGTTCAAGCCGTACTTCCTCGGTGAGGTCAAGCCGCCGTTCCCGCGCGCCACCAGCGTGCAGAAGTGCGTGCGCACGCCGGACATCGAGGAGGTCGGCAAGACCACCCGGCACGGCACCTTCTTCCAGATGTGCGGCAACTTCTCCTTCGGCGACTACTTCAAAGAGGGCGCCATCAAGCTCGCCTGGGAACTGCTGACCACCCCCGTGGCGGACGGCGGCTACGGCCTGGACCCCGAGCGGCTGTGGATCACCGTCTACAAGGACGACGACGAGGCCGAGCAGATCTGGCGCGATGTGATCGGCGTCCCCGCCGAGCGCATCCAGCGCCTCGGGATGAAGGAGAACTACTGGTCCATGGGCGTCCCGGGGCCCTGCGGACCCTGCTCCGAGATCAACTACGACCGGGGCCCGGAGTTCGGTGCCGAGGGCGGCCCGGCCGTCAACGACGAGCGCTATGTGGAGATCTGGAACCTGGTCTTCATGCAGTACGAGCGCGGCGAGGGCTCGGGCAAGGAGGACTTCCCGATCCTCGGCGAGCTGCCCAGCAAGAACATCGACACCGGCCTCGGCCTCGAGCGCCTGGCGATGATCCTGCAGGGCGTGGAGAACATGTACGAGATCGACACCTCGCGCATGCTCATCGACAAGGCCACCGAGCTCACCGGTGTGCCCTACGGAGCCGCCCATGACTCGGACGTCTCCCTGCGCGTCGTCTCCGACCACCTGCGCACCGCCGTGATGCTGATCGGCGACGGCGTCACCCCCGGCAACGAGGGCCGCGGTTACGTCCTGCGCCGCATCATGCGCCGCGCCATCCGCAACATGCGCCTGCTGGGCGCCGACCGGCCCGTCGTCGGCGAGCTGGTCGACACCGTCATCAAGGCCATGGGCCCGCAGTACCCGGAGCTGGTCGAGGACCGCAAGCGCATCGAGACCGTCGCGCTCGGCGAGGAGGCCGCGTTCCTCAAGACCCTCAAGACCGGCACCAACATCCTCGACACCGCCGTCGCGGACACCAAGGCCGCCGGCGGCACCGTCCTGCCGGGCGACAAGGCGTTCCTGCTCCACGACACCTGGGGCTTCCCGATCGACCTCACCCTGGAGATGGCCGCCGAGCAGGGCCTGTCCGTGGACGAGGAGGGCTTCCGCCGCCTGATGAAGGAGCAGCGGGAGCGGGCCAAGGCCGACGCCGCGGCCAAGAAGACCGGCCACGCCGATCTGTCCGCCTACCGTGAGGTCGCCGACACCTCCGGCGCCACGGTCTTCACCGGCTACACCGACACCGAAGGTGAGTCCACCGTCGTCGGCCTGCTGGTGAACGGCGTGCCCTCGCCCGCCGCCCAGGAGGGCGACGAGGTCGAGGTCGTCCTGGACCGCACCCCGTTCTACGCCGAGGGCGGCGGCCAGCTCGCCGACACCGGCCGGATCAAGCTCGACACCGGTGCCGTCGTCGAGGTCCGCGACGTCCAGCAGCCGGTGCCGGGCGTGAGCGTGCACAAGGGCGTCGTCCAGGTGGGCGAGGTCACCGTCGGGGCCGCCGCGTACGCCGCCATCGACGTTTCGCGCCGCCGCGCCATCGCCCGCGCCCACAGCGCCACCCACCTCACCCACCAGGCGCTGCGCGACGCCCTCGGCCCGACCGCCGCCCAGGCCGGCTCGGAGAACTCGCCGGGCCGCTTCCGCTTCGACTTCGGCTCGCCGACCGCCGTCCCCGGCTCGGTCCTGGGCGACGTCGAGCAGAAGATCAACGAGGTGCTGGCCCGCGAACTCGATGTCACCGCCGAGGTGATGAGCATGGCCGAGGCCAAGAAGCAGGGCGCCATCGCCGAGTTCGGCGAGAAGTACGGCGAGCGCGTGCGCGTCGTCACCATCGGCGACTTCTCCAAGGAGCTGTGCGGTGGCACGCATGTGCACAACACCGCCCAGCTCGGCCTGGTCAAGCTGCTCGGCGAGTCCTCCATCGGCTCGGGTGTGCGCCGCGTCGAGGCCCTCGTCGGCGTGGACGCGTACAACTTCCTCGCCCGCGAGGCCACCGTGGTGTCCCAGCTCACCCAGCTGGTCAAGGGCCGCTCGGAGGAACTGCCGGAGAAGATCGCCGGCATGCTCGCCAAGCTGAAGGACGCCGAGAAGGAGATCGAGCGGTTCCGGGCCGAGAAGGTCCTGCAGGCCGCCGCGGGTCTCGCCGAGAGCGCCAAGGACGTACGGGGCGTCGCTGTGGTCACCGGGCGGGTGCCGGACGGCACCAGCGCCGACGACCTGCGCAAGCTCGTCCTCGACGTACGCGGCCGGATCCAGGGACGCCCGGCCGTCGTCGCCCTGTTCACCGTGGCCAAGGACCGTCCGCTGACCGTGATCGCCACCAACGGGGCGGCCCGCGAACGCAGGATCAAGGCCGGTGAGCTGGTCCGTACCGCCGCCAAGGCCCTCGGCGGCGGCGGTGGCGGCAAGGACGACGTCGCCCAGGGCGGCGGCCAGAACCCGGCCGCCATCGACGAGGCCATCGCCGCCGTCGAGCGCCTGGTCGCCGAGAAGGCGTGACGGCGACCGAAGGAACCGCTCAGGAGGCTCTCGCAATGCGACGCGGCAGGCGCATCGCCATCGACGTCGGGGACGCCCGGATCGGGGTCGCCTCGTGCGACCCCGACGGGGTCCTGGCCACGCCGGTGGAGACCGTGCCGGGCAAGGACGTTCCAGCCGCTCAGCGGCGCCTGGCGGCGATCGTCGCCGAGTACGAGCCGATCGAGGTCGTGGTCGGTCTGCCCCGCTCCCTCAGTGGCGGGGAGGGACCGGCCGCGGCCAAGGTCCGGGCCTTCGCGCAGACCCTGGCGAAGGGCATCGCGCCGGTGCCGGTCCGGCTCGTGGACGAGCGGATGAGCACCGTCACCGCAGCTCAGGGTCTGCGCGCGTCCGGCGTCAGCACCAAGAAGGGCCGCAGGGTCGTCGATCAGGCCGCGGCCGTGGTCATCCTCCAGAACGCCCTCGAGACCGAACGAGCCTTGGGTAAAGCTCCGGGCGAGGGCGTCGAAGTGGCCATGTGATCGCGGTACGGTAGCGTTCCGCGCGATGCGGCGGCGTTCGATTACCGCCGTGCGGATGAGGCGGACCGGACACCTGCGCCCCACAGACATGCGCACCGGGAGCCGCCTCGTGGCTCTAGGGGATCGATGACTGAGTATGGCC
Source organism: Streptomyces sp. HSS9-12 (assembly GCF_054963655.1). NCBI lineage: Bacteria > Bacillati > Actinomycetota > Actinomycetes > Kitasatosporales > Streptomycetaceae > Streptomyces > Streptomyces sp. HSS9-12. The sequence goes on from NZ_JBUEGC010000015.1 coordinate 50,147, forward strand.
GGGGCCAAGGCTCCCAAGCGTGGCATCCCGAGGACCCTCTCTACGGGGATCCGGGGTCGACCGGACAGCAGCCCGCGTACAGTCACGGTCCGTACGGCAGACACCCGCAGCAGCAGCCGCAGCCACAGCAACCGCAGTGGGACGGCCAGTACGGGCACCAGCAGCAGTACGGTTGGGATCCCTCGCAGACGGCCGGGCAGCCGGCGTACGGGGCGGAACCCCGCGATCCGTACGGCCACCAGCCCGCCGGGCCGTACGGCGGCGAGCCCCCCGGCTACTACGGTGGCCGGCCCGGCTACCCGCAGCAGCAGCCGGCCCACCAGCATCCGCAGCAGTACCAGGAGCAGTACCAGGAGCAGTACCGGCAGCCGCAGCAGTACCACGAGCAGCGCCGGCAGCCGGAGCAGCAAGAGGCGGCGCCCTGGGCGTCGGAGCCCGACGAACCCGAGCACCCCTTCTTCGCGGACAGCCCGGACCGGGCCCGGCAGCGGGAGTGGCGCGAGGACGATGACGACGCCGACGACGAGCCCGCGTATCGCGGCGGTCAAGACCGCCGCCCCAAGAAGCGCCGCAGCGGCACGGCCTGCCTGATCGCCGCCGTGGTGCTGCTCGGTGGCGTCGGCGGGGCCGGATGGTTCGGCTACCAGTTCTGGCAGGAGCACTTCGGCCCGGCGCCGGACTACGCGGGCGAGGGCAGCGGTGAGGTCCAGGTCGAGATCCCGCAGGACGCGAGCGGGGTGGAGATGGGCAACATCCTGAAGAAGGCCGGGGTGGTCAAGAGCGTCGGGGCTTTCACCGAGGCCGCCGCCCAGAACCCCAAGGGCAGCGCCATCCAGCCCGGCTTCTACACGCTCAGGAAGCACATGTCGGCGGCCGCTGCGGTCAAGGCCATGGTCGATCCCTCGGCGCTCAACGCCCTCATCATCCCGGAGGGCAGGCGGGCCTCGGACATCTACCAGGCCATCGACGCCAAGCTCAAGCTGGCCGACGGCACCACGGCGAAGGTGGCCAACAAGGCCGATCTCGGCCTGCCGTCGTGGGCGAAGGGGAACCCCGAGGGCTTCCTCTTCCCCAGCCGCTACAGCGTGGGCGAGGGCACCAAGCCCGAGGCCATCCTCCGGGAGATGGTCAAGCGTGCCGAGGCGGAGTTCGCCAAGGACGACCTCGAGGCCCAGGCGCGCAAGGCGGGCAAGAACCCGTACCAGGTGCTGGTGATAGCGAGCCTGATCCAGGCGGAGGCCCAGGAGAAGCACGAGTTCGGCAAGGTCTCGCGGGTCATCTACAACCGCCTGAACCAGAACATGACGCTCGGCTTCGACTCGACCATCAACTACGCCAAGGGCCGGTCGACTTTGGACACCACCATCGCGGACACCAAGTTCAACTCCCCGTACAACACCTACCTCCACAGGGGCCTGCCGCCGGGGCCGATCGACAACCCCGGGCACCAGGCGATCGAGGCCGCGCTCAACCCGACACCGGGCAACTGGCTGTACTTCGTCACCGTCAAGCCCGGCGACACCCGCTTCACCGCCAGCGATGCCCAGCACCAGAAGAACGTGGCGGAGTTCAACAAGTACCAGCGGGAGCACAAGAACGGATGAGCACGGCACGACGCGCGGCGGTCCTCGGATCGCCGATCGCCCACTCCCTCTCGCCGGTCCTGCACCGGGCGGCGTACGAGGCGCTGGGTCTGGCGGGCTGGACGTACGACCGGTTCGAGGTCGACGAGGCCGCCCTGCCCGGCTTCCTCGGCGACCCTCCGGCGGGCGACTGGGCAGGACTGTCCCTGACCATGCCGCTGAAGCGCGCCGTGATCCCGCTGCTCGACGAGATCAGTGACACAGCCGCGTCCGTCGAGGCGGTCAACACGGTCGTCTTCCAGCCGGACGGCCGCCGTACAGGCGACAACACCGACATCCCGGGCATGGTCGCGGCGCTGGGCGAGCGCGGCGTCGAGAAGGTCGAGCGTGCCGCCGTGCTCGGCGCCGGGGCCACCGCCTCCTCCGCGCTCGCCGCGCTCTCCCGGATCTGTTCGGGCGAGGTGACGGCGTACGTACGCAGCGAAGCCCGCGCCGCCCAGATGCGGCAGTGGGGCGAGCGGCTGGGGGTGCAAGTGCGGACGGCGGACTGGGCGGATGCCGCCGAGGCGTTCACCGCCCCGCTGGTGATCGCCACCACCCCGGCCGGTACCACCGACGCCCTCGCCGCGGCCGTCCCGGAGCGGCCCGGCACGCTGTTCGACGTGCTGTACGAGCCCTGGCCGACCCGGCTCGCCGCCGCCTGGGCCGGGCGCGGGGGCGCTGTGGTCGGCGGGCTGGACCTCCTGGTCCACCAGGCCGTCCTCCAGGTCGAGCAGATGACCGGACGGGCCCCGGCACCGCTGGCGGCCATGCGGGACGCCGGCGAGCGGGCACTCGCGGAGCGCACCGAGACCTGAGGCGCGCCCTGAATGCCCGGCGCTTCGCGCCGGGCATTCGCCCACCCACCCGCCCTGTGGTCGGCCGGAGCCGTCCGAGACGTGGGCAGACCGTCCGCTTTGTGGACCGCGACCGGTCACGCCACCCGGACGTGGGAGGATCAGAGGTGGCGGGCCACGGCCGCGCCTCCCAGAGCTTCGCCTGGGGAGTGCCCCAGGTCGCGCCGTACGTCCGAGGTGGATCAAGAGGAGCACCGTTGAGCAGGTTGCGCTGGCTGACCGCGGGGGAGTCGCACGGCCCCGCACTCGTCGCGACGCTGGAGGGTCTCCCCGCCGGCGTCCCGATCACCACCGACATGGTGGCGGACGCGCTGGCGCGGCGGCGGCTGGGCTATGGCCGCGGTGCTCGGATGAAGTTCGAGCGTGACGAGGTCACCTTCCTCGGCGGTGTGCGGCATGGCCTGACACTGGGCTCCCCGGTGGCGATCATGGTGGGCAACACCGAGTGGCCGAAGTGGGAGAAGGTCATGGCGGCCGACCCGGTGGACCCGGCCGAACTGGCCGACCTCGCGCGCAACGCCCCGCTGACCCGCCCCCGGCCCGGCCACGCCGACCTCGCCGGTATGCAGAAGTACGGGTTCGACGAGGCCCGCCCGGTCCTGGAGCGCGCCAGCGCCCGGGAGACCGCGGCCCGCGTCGCGCTCGGCACGGTCGCGCGCTCGTATCTGAAGGAAACGACCGGCATCGAGATCGTCTCCCACGTGATCGAGCTGGCCTCGGCCAAGGCCCCGTACGGTGTCTACCCCAAGCCGTCGGATGTGGAGAAACTGGACGCCGACCCGGTGCGGTGCCTCGATCCGCAGGCGAGCGAGGCGATGGTCGCCGAGATCGACCAGGCCCACAAGGACGGCGACACCCTCGGCGGCGTGGTCGAGGTGCTCGCCTACGGGGTGCCGGTCGGGCTGGGCTCGCATGTGCACTGGGACCGGCGGCTGGACGCCCGGCTGGCCGGCGCGCTCATGGGCATCCAGGCCATCAAGGGCGTGGAGATCGGCGACGGCTTCGAGCTGGCCCGCGTTCCCGGCTCCAAGGCGCACGATGAGATCGTCGCGACCGAGGAGGGCATCCGCCGTAGCTCCGGCCGGGCGGGCGGTACCGAGGGCGGCCTGTCGACCGGCGAGCTGCTGCGGGTCCGGGCGGCGATGAAGCCGATCGCCACCGTGCCGCGGGCGCTGGCCACGGTCGACGTCACCACGGGCGAGGCCGCGCAGGCGCACCACCAGCGCTCGGACGTGTGCGCGGTGCCGGCTGCCGGCATCGTCGCCGAGGCGATGGTGGCGCTGGTGCTGGCGGACGCGGTGGCGGAGAAGTTCGGCGGCGACAGCGTTGCCGAGACCCGCCGCAACGTGCAGAGCTACCTCGACAACCTGGCGATCCGATGAGCCCTCCCATGAACGACGCACGCGAGGCCGCCGGGCCGCAAACGAATTCCGACGCGCACCTTCGCCGAGCGGGCGGGGAAGCGAGTGATCAGGCACTGCGCGGCCCCGCTGTTGTTCTTATCGGGCCGATGGGGGTCGGCAAGTCCACCATCGGGGAGTTGCTCGCGCAGCGGCTCGGGCTCGGCTACCGGGACACCGACGCCGACATCGAGCGGACGGCCGGCAAGCCGATTTCCGAGATCTTCGTCGACGAGGGCGAGCCGTACTTCCGTGAGCTGGAGCGGCAAGCGGTCCGCACCGCGGTCGACGAGCACACCGGCGTCCTGGCCCTGGGCGGCGGCGCCATCCTCGACGAGGGCACCCGCGCCCTGCTGACCGGGCTGCCCGTCGTCTTCCTCGACGTGGGCGTCCAGGAGGCGATGAGGCGTGTCGGCCTCAACGCGCCGCGCCCGCTGCTGGCCATCAACCCGCGGCAGCGCTGGCGTGAGCTGATGGAGCAGCGCCGTCCGCTGTACACCGAAGTCGCCCGTGTCGTCGTCGCGACCGACGGCCGGACCCCGGACGACGTGGCCGAAGCCGTCCTCGACGCACTGGAGCTGAAGAACGCATGAGCGACGAGACCGTCACCCGTATTCAGGTGGCCGGCACCGCCGGCACGGACCCATACGAGGTCCTGATTGGCCGTCAGCTGCTGGCTGAACTCCCCGGCCTCATCGGCACGAACTCCCGCCCGTCACCCACCGCCACCCGCAACCGAGGCGCTGCGCGCCACGGCGATGTGCAAAGGGTCGCCGTGCTGCACCCGGAGGCGCTGGCCGCCACCGGCGAGGCGCTGCGCGAGGACCTGGCGGAGCAGGGTTACGAGGCCATCGCGATCCAGCTGCCCAACGCGGAGGAGGCCAAGACCGCCGAGGTCGCCGCGTACTGCTGGAAGGCGCTCGGCCAGACCGGATTCACGCGTACCGATGTGATCGTCGGTGTCGGCGGCGGCGCGACGACCGATCTCGCCGGATTCGTCGCCGCGACATGGCTGCGCGGCGTGCGCTGGATCGCGGTGCCGACGACCGTGCTGGCCATGGTGGACGCGGCGGTCGGTGGCAAGACCGGCATCAACACCGCCGAGGGCAAGAACCTCGTCGGTGCCTTCCACCCGCCCGCCGGCGTGCTCTGCGACCTCGCCAGCCTCGACTCGCTCCCCGTCAACGAGTACGTCAGCGGTCTGGCGGAGATCATCAAGGCGGGCTTCATCGCCGACCCGGTGATCCTCGACCTGATCGAGGCCGACCCGGCCGCGGCCCGTACGCCTGCCGGCCCGCACACCGCCGAGCTCATCGAGCGCTCCATCCGCGTCAAGGCCGAGGTGGTCTCCTCCGACCTCAGGGAGTCGGGCCTGCGGGAGATCCTCAACTACGGGCACACCCTCGCCCACGCGATCGAGAAGAACGAGCGCTACAAGTGGCGGCACGGCGCGGCGGTCTCCATCGGCATGGTCTTCGCCGCCGAGCTGGGCCGGCTCGCCGGGCGCCTGGACGACGCCACCGCCGACCGGCACCGCACCGTGCTGGAATCCGTCGGCCTGCCGCTGACCTACCGCGGCGACCAGTGGCCCAGGCTGCTGGAGACGATGAAGGTGGACAAGAAGTCGCGCGGCGACCTGCTGCGCTTCATCGTCCTGGACGGACTGGCCAAGCCCACCGTGCTCGAGGGGCCCGACCCGGCCGTCCTTCTCGCCGCCTACGGAGAGGTCTCCCAGTGACCCGACGCGTTCTCGTGCTGAACGGCCCGAACCTGGGGCGCCTGGGCAGCCGCGAGCCCGACGTCTACGGCTCCACCTCGTACGCCGGGCTGGTCGAGGAGTGCACGAAGCTCGGCCGGGAGCTGGGCTTCGAGGTCGAGGTCCGGGAGACCAACGACGAGGGCGAGATGATCCGCTGGCTGCACGAGGCCGCGGACGGTTCAATTCCGGTCGTTCTCAACCCGGCTGCTTTCACGCACTACTCGTACGGGATGCGGGACGCGGCCGCCCAGCGCACCGCCCCGCTGATCGAGGTGCACATCTCAAACCCGTACAGCCGGGAGGAATTCCGGCACACTTCGGTCGTCGCGGCCGTGGCCTCGGGGACGATCGCCGGATTCGGCATCGGCTCCTACCGGCTGGCGCTGCGGGCGCTGGCCGACGAGCTGTCCGGCTGACCCACCCCTGAACAGGCCCCAGGAGCCTGGCACTCCTGACCGTCCCCGGCTGTTCCACACTGCGACGGCCGGGGTAGGGGCATCCCCAGCGGTAGTTGGGGGGTAACGTTCCGCTGGGGACTCCCACGCTGAAGTCCCTGGCCTGCGGCAGGGGGGACCCCAGGGGGAGACCGGCCTCACGGCCGTTCAAACCGCGCCAGTAGCCTGCAACGAGACGGAGAGTCAGCGGATGCAGCACGAAGTGGGGGCTCCGCTGCCACCGCCCCACGGACCGCACCAGTCCACCGGTCCGGGCTGGACCACCCCGCACCCGAACGCACAGCCGCAGGCGCAGCCGCACCCGCACGCCCACCACCCGGCGCCGCCCGCGCCCCCGGCGCCGGGCTGGACGGGCCCGGCCCCGCAGCAGCACGCACCGGCCCCGCCGTCCCCTGACACCACCGGGCACATCCAGCTCCCGCCCGGCGGCCCCGTCCCCGTACCGGACACCGCCGCCGCCGCGAACGACACCGCCCACGCCACGATCGCCGTCCTGCTCATAGGCCCCGCCGGGGCGGGCAAGACGTCCGTCGCCCGGTACTGGGCCGACCACCGGCGGGCTCCGACCGCGCACATCAGCCTCGACGACGTCCGCGAGTGGGTGCGGTCCGGCTTCGCGGACCCCCAGTCCGGCTGGAACGACCACTCCGAGGCGCAGTACCGGCTCGCCCGCCGCACCTGCGGCTTCGCCGCCCGTAACTTTCTCGCCAACGGCATCTCCTGCATCCTCGACGACGCCGTCTTCCCGGACTGGCCGATCGTCGGCCTCGGGGGCTGGAAGCGGCACGTCGGGCCCGGGCTGCTGCCGGTGGTGCTGCTGCCCGGCCTGGAGACCGTGCTCGCGCGCAACGCCGAGCGCACGGGCAACCGGCGGCTCAGCGACGAGGAGGTCGCCCGTATCCACGGCCGGATGGCCGGCTGGTACAGCTCCGGGCTGCCGATCATCGACAATTCCCAGCACGACGTGGCCACCACGGCCCGGATCCTCGACGAGGTCCTCGCCCGCAGCATCGCCAGCCCGCCCACCTGGTAGGCCGTCCCGCCGCGAGGCCCGGAGGCGAGCGAGCCGAGGGAAGCTCTGGGGGAGCCCGGAGGCGAGCCGAGCCACCCACCGAGCGCGCCGCCCGGTCGGACGCCCTGAACTGCCAGGCCGGGCGCCCGCACGTACGCTCGAGACATGTCCGATGTGCACGCGGCCCGCCGTTCGCAGCTGCGCGATCGATGCGCGTCGGCTGCCGGGAGCGCTGCCATCCTCGTCACACGCCCCGCCAACGTCCGCTATCTCGCCGGCGGCGCTCCGCCCGGCGCGGCCCTTCTCATCGGCCCGGCTGAGGACGTACTGCTGTGCACGGCCGCCCCGTCCGGGGACCCGGCCGAGGGCCGCCTCGCCGAGGAGCTGCGGATGCTGGTGCTACCGGACCGCTGCGACGACGCCGCTGTCGTCGCCGCCGAGCTCGCCACCGCGGCCGGCGCCGAGACGATGGGCGTGGAGGAGCACCACCTCACCGTCGCCCGGCACCGGGCCATCGGAGCGGTGACCCCGCCGCTGCGGCTGGCGGATCTGGGGTGCGCCGTGGAGCAGTTGCGGCTCGTCAAGGACGACGAGGAGATCGCCTGTCTGCGGATCGCGGCGGAGATCACGGACCAGGCCCTCGGTGAGCTGCTGGAGTCGATCCTGGTCGGGCGTACGGAGCGGCACCTCGCGCTGGAGCTGGAGCGGCGCCTGGTCGACCACGGCGCCGACGGCCCGGCGTTTCCCACCTCGGTCGCCACCGGGCCCAACTCCGGTGCCGCCGGGCATCTGCCCACTGACCGCCGGGTGGAGGAGGGCGACTTCCTGTCCGTCTGCCTGGGGGCGAACTACCGCGGCTACCGCTGTGAGCTGGGTCGTACGTTCGTCATCGGCACCTCGCCCGACTCCTGGCAGATCGAGCTATACAACCTGGTGTTCGCGGCGCAGCGGGCCGGGCGCGAGGCCCTGGCGCCGGGAACCCCGTACCGCGACGTGGACCGCGCGGCCCGGCAGATCCTGGACGCGGCCGGGCACGGGGAGCGGCTGGCACCGTCGACCGGCCATGGTGTGGGCCTCGAAATCGACGAGGACCCTCAGCTGTCGCCCGCTGCCATGGGTAAACTGGACGCTTGTGTGCCGGTCACCGTCGAACCGGGGGTTCACCTCCCGGGCCGGGGCGGCGTCCGGATCGACGACACGCTCGTCGTCCGCCCCGAGGTGGACGGCGGACCTGAGCTACTCACCATCACGACCAAGGAACTGCTCGCGCTGTAGGCACTCCACGCACTCGGGCGCGCAGCCTCGGTCTCCGCTCCAAGCCAGTCCAGGAGATTCCGCAACCGTGGCCACCACGAACGACCTCAAGAACGGCATGGTGCTCAAGCTCGACGGGGGCCAGCTCTGGTCCGTTGTCGAGTTCCAGCACGTCAAGCCCGGTAAGGGCCCCGCCTTTGTCCGTACGAAGCTGAAGAGCGTGCTCTCCGGCAAGGTGGTCGACAAGACCTTCAACGCCGGTGTGAAGGTCGAGACGGCCAACGTCGACAAGCGCGGCATGCAGTTCTCGTACAAGGACGGTGCCGACTTCGTCTTCATGGACACGGAGACCTACGACCAGCTGCACATCAACCCCGAGACCGTGGGCGACGCGGCCAACTACCTCCTCGAGGGCCAGGAGGCCGTCGTGGCGATGTACGAGGGCTCCCCGCTGTACGTCGAACTCCCGGCCTCCGTCGAGCTCACCATCGAGTACACCGAGCCGGGTGTCCAGGGCGACCGCTCCACCGGTGGCACCAAGCCGGCCCGCCTGGAGACCGGCTACGAGATCGGTGTTCCGCTGTTCATCACCACGGGTGAGAAGATCAAGGTCGACACCCGCTCCGGCGAGTACCTCGGCCGGGTGAAGTAACCACCGTGGCTGCACGCAACAAGGCCCGCAAGCGCGCCTTTCAGATACTTTTCGAGGCCGATCAGCGCGGTAGCTCCGTGCAGAACGTGCTCGCGGACTGGATGCGGCTGGCCCGGACCGACGACCGGCAGCCGCCGGTCGGCGAATACACGATGCAGCTGGTCGAGGGCTACGCCGACAAGGCCAAGCGGATCGACGAGCTGATCGCCACCTACTCGGTCGGGTGGACGCTCGACCGGATGCCGGTGGTGGACCGCAACATCCTGCGGCTCGGCGCGTATGAGCTGATCTGGGAGGACGCGGTTCCGGATGCCGTGGTGATCGATGAGGCGGTGCAGCTTGCCAAGGAGTTCTCCACGGACGAGTCGCCGTCCTTTGTGAACGGCCTGCTGGGCCGGCTCAAGGAGCTCAAGCCCTCCCTCCGTCGGGGCTGAGCCGCACGCGACCCTTCGGGCCCGGGACGCTTGGGGCCACCTTCTGGGGGCACCCCCAGCTGTAGCTGGGGGAGTCCAGGGCCCGAAGGCTGTGCAAAGCGCCGGGGGTCGGTAGAACCACAGGTTCCACCGACCCCCGGCGGTACGTTTCTGCAGGCTGTTGTGGTCGTCGAAGACTGACGCGCGAGCGTCAGGCGTCCTCGTGCTGCACCGCCCGCCGCGCATCCGCGTCCAGCACGCCCCAGCTGATCAGCTGCTCGGTCAGCACCGATGGGGACTGGTCGTAGATGACGGCCAGCGTGCGCAGGTCGTCCTGGCGGATCGACAAGACCTTGCCGTTGTAGTCACCGCGCTGGCTCTGGATCGTCGCGGCGTACCGCTGCAGCGGGCCCGCCTTCTCGGCCGGCACATGGGCCAGCCGCTCCAGGTCGAGGACCAGCTTCGGCGGCGGCTCGGCGGCTCCGCCCGGCGTGGTGCCGGGCAGCAGCTCCTGCACCGGGACGCCGTAGAAGTCCGCAAGCTCCGCGAGGCGCTGCACGGTCACCGCACGGTCGCCACGCTCGTACGAGCCGACGACCACGGCCTTCCAGCGGCCCTGCGACTTCTCCTCGACACCGTGAAGGGAGAGGCCCTGCTGGGTGCGGATGGCGCGGAGCTTGGCTCCGAGCTGTTTGGCGTATTCGCTGGACATAAAGCTCCCCGGACGAAGACTGGTAACTCACTGTGAGGTTACGCAGCGTAATCTGACTTCGTCAAGCGGAACGGTGCAGACCGTCGGTCCCTTGGGAGATCAGGAAGACCGCCATGGCCGGCTGGGGGGCGGCGGCAGCCGTGTCGTTTGGCCCTGGTACCGTGGATCGCGCACATTCCCGACGTCCTTTAAGGTCCGTCCCGTGAGGCGGAGAAGGAGGTCCGTTTCGTATGGACGCACACAGGTCCCATAGCGCAGGCCAAGGCCCGGCCCGTCCCGTGCTGGAGGCATCGGACATCGCGCGGGTCCTGACCCGTATCGCACACGAGATCGTCGAGCGCGCCAAGGGCGCCGACGACGTGGTGCTCCTCGGCATCCCCACCCGTGGCGTCTTCCTCGCCCGCCGGCTGGCCGACAAGCTCCAGGAGATCACCGGCCGCAAAGTCCCGGTCGGCTCCCTCGACATCACCATGTACCGCGACGACCTGCGGCTCCGCCCGGCCCGTGCGCTCGCCCGCACCGACATCCCCGGTGACGGCATCGACGGCCGCCTGGTCGTCCTCGTCGACGACGTGCTCTTCTCCGGCCGTACGATCCGCGCCGCGCTCGACGCGCTGGGCGACATCGGCCGGCCCCGCGCCGTCCAGCTCGCGGTCCTCGTCGACCGCGGCCACCGTGAACTGCCGATCCGCGCCGACTACGTCGGCAAGAACCTCCCCACATCGCTGAGGGAGACGGTCAAGGTCCAGCTCACCGAGGAGGACGGCCGCGACAGCGTGCTCCTCGGCCAGCGCGAGACCGCCCCGGCCGGCGAGCGGTAGCGCCCGCGTACGGACCCGGAGACCCCGGGCCGCGCCCCGCCTTCCCTCGCCATCGGCATGGGCGGCCCCTGCCCGCCCACACGCCAATACCTCCCTCTCCCACGGAGCCTTAAGGATGAAGCGCCACCTCATCTCGGCCGCCGATCTCACCCACGACGACGCCGTCCTGATCCTCGACACCGCCGAGGAGATGGCCCGGGTCGCCGACCGGCCGATCAAGAAGCTGCCCACCCTGCGCGGCCGCACCGTCGTCAACCTCTTCTTCGAGGACTCGACCCGCACCCGCATCTCCTTCGAGGCCGCCGCCAAGCGGCTCTCAGCCGACGTCATCAACTTCTCGGCCAAGGGGTCGTCCGTATCCAAGGGCGAGTCGCTCAAGGACACCGCGCTGACTCTCGAGGCGATGGGCGCGGACGCCGTCGTCATCCGGCACTACGCCTCCGGCGCCCCGCACCGCCTCGCCACCTCCGGCTGGATCAACGGCTCCGTGGTCAACGCGGGCGACGGCACCCATGAGCACCCCACCCAGGCGCTCCTCGACGCCTTCACCATGCGCCGCCACCTGGCCGGGGCCCCCGACGGCGGCCCGACGTACCACCAGGGCATCGGCGACGGCACCGGCCGCGACCTGGCGGGGCGCCGCATCACGATCGTCGGCGACGTACTGCACAGCCGTGTCGCCCGCTCCAATGTGCTCCTGCTGAACACCCTCGGCGCCCAGGTCACCCTGGTCGCGCCGCCCACCCTGCTGCCCATCGGTGTCGAGACCTGGCCCTGCGAGGTCAACTACGACCTGGACGCCGTCCTGCCGAAGTCCGACGCCGTGATGATGCTGCGCGTGCAGCGGGAGCGGATGAACGCCGCGTTCTTCCCCACCGAGCGCGAGTACGCCCGCCGCTACGGCCTCGACGCCGACCGGATGGCCCGGATGCCCGAGCACGCCATCGTCATGCACCCCGGCCCGATGAACCGCGGTATGGAGATCACCGCCGAGGTCGCCGACTCCGTCCGCTGCACCGCCGTCGAACAGGTCGCCAACGGCGTCAGCATCCGCATGGCCGTCCTGTACCTGCTGCTCGGCGGTGCCGTGCTGGACGAAACCCCCGCCGCAACCCCGCGTACCGAGGAGAGCAACTAAATGAGCAAGACCCTGATCCGCGGGGCGAAGATCCTCGGTGGCGAGCCGCAGGACGTGCTGATCGAGGGCGAGACGATCGCCCGTATCGGTACGGGACTGGAAGCCGGTGACGCCACCGTCGTCGAGGCGGAGGGCCGCGTCCTGCTGCCCGGCCTGGTCGACCTGCACACCCACCTGCGCGAGCCGGGCCGCGAGGACTCCGAAACCGTCCTGACCGGTACGCAGGCCGCCGCTGTCGGCGGCTACACCGCCGTGCACGCCATGGCCAACACCTTCCCGGTCGCCGACACCGCCGGCGTCGTCGAGCAGGTCTGGCGGCTCGGCAAGGAGTCCGGCTACTGCGACGTTCAGCCGGTCGGTGCCGTCACCGTCGGCCTGGAGGGCAAGAAGCTCGCCGAGCTCGGTGCCATGCACGACTCCGCGGCAGGTGTCCGCGTCTTCTCCGACGACGGCAAGTGCGTCGACGACGCCGTGATCATGCGCCGGGCGCTGGAGTACGTGAAGGCCTTCGACGGCGTGATCGCCCAGCACGCGCAGGAGCCGCGCCTCACCGAGGGCGCCCAGATGAACGAGGGCATCGTCTCCGCCGAACTGGGCCTGCTCGGCTGGCCCGCCGTCGCCGAGGAGTCGATCATCGCCCGGGACGTTCTGCTGGCCGCACACGTCGGCTCTCGGGTGCACATCTGCCACCTGTCGACCGCCGGCTCGGTGGAGATCGTCCGCTGGGCCAAGTCCAAGGGCTGGAACGTCACCGCCGAGGTCACCCCGCACCACCTGCTGCTGACCGACGAGATGGTCCGCTCGTACAACCCCGTCTACAAGGTGAACCCGCCGCTGCGCACCGAGGCCGACGTCATGGCGCTGCGCGAGGCACTGGCCGACGGCACCATCGACTGCGTCGCCACCGACCACGCTCCGCACCCGCACGAGGACAAGGACTGCGAGTGGAGCGCCGCCGCCATGGGCATGGTCGGGCTGGAGACCGCGCTGTCCGTCGTGCAGCAGACGATGGTCAACACCGGCCTGCTGAACTGGGCGCAGGTCGCCGACCGGATGTCCTTCCGCCCGGCTGCCATCGGCCGCCTCGCGGACCACGGACGGCCCGTCGAGGCAGGTGAACCCGCGAACCTGACCCTGGTCGATCCGGCTTACCGTGGGGTGGTGGACCCTGTGGGGTTCGCCTCGCGCAGCCGTAACACCCCGTACGAGGGCCGCGAGCTGCCGGGCCGCGTGACGCACACTTTCCTGCGGGGGCGGGCGACGGTCGTGGACAGGAAGCTGGCGTGACACCGACGACAATCCTGGCGGCGGGCCTCAGCCTCGCGGCCGAGCAGAAGTCCCAGGACGTGACCAACTGGCCCGCGCGCATCGGCTGGGTCGTCGGCCTGCTGCTCTTCGTCGCGCTCGTCTACTGGCTGATGCGTGAGGGCTGGAAGTGGCGTGAGCTGCTGCAGTCGGACCTGCCGGAGCTGCCTGAGGCACCCGAGGATCCCGGGGCCTCCAAGGCCCACCCGTCGCCCACCACCACCCTCAACGGAGGCGGCAAGCCGCCGCTGCTCACACTCACCGGCCGGTACCACGGCTCCACCACCGCCGGGCAGTGGCTCGACCGGATCGTCGCGCACGGCCTCGGCACCCGCAGCCGGGCCGAGCTGACGCTGACGGACGCGGGGCTGGGCGTGGTACGGCCCGGGGCGCGGGACTTCTTCGTGCCCACCGCCGCGCTGCGCGGAGCCCGCCTGGACAAGGGCATCGCGGGCAAGGTCCTCACCGAGGGCGGCCTGCTGGTGATCACCTGGGAGCACGGGACGAAGCTGATCGACTCCGGCTTCCGCTCCGACCGCGCGGCCGAGCACGCCGCCTGGGTGGACACCATCAACCGACTTTCCGGCGACAGCGTCGTCGCCGACACGCACGACGAGGAAGGCGCACGATGACGACCTCCGCCCGCGGGGCAAAGGCCCCCGCCGTACTCGTCCTGGAGGACGGCCGCACCTTCCGCGGCCGCGCCTACGGGGCCGTGGGGGAGACGTTCGGCGAGGCCGTGTTCTCCACCGGCATGACCGGCTACCAGGAGACCCTGACCGACCCCTCGTACCACCGGCAGGTGGTCGTCATGACCGCCCCGCACGTCGGCAACACCGGCGTCAACGACGAGGACCCCGAGTCCGAGCGCATCTGGGTCTCCGGCTATGTCGTCCGCGACCCCGCCCGCGTGCCCTCCAACTGGCGCTCGGTCCGCAGCCTCGACGACGAACTGGTCGCCCAGGGCGTCGTCGGCATCAGCGGCATCGACACCCGCGCGCTGACCCGCCATCTGCGCGAGCGCGGCGCCATGCGCGTGGGCATCTTCTCCGGCGACGCCCTCACCGACGAGGCGAGCATGCTCGCCAAGGTGCAGGCCTCCCCGCAGATGAAGGGCGCGAACCTGTGCGGCGAGGTCGCCACCGGCCAGCCGTACGTCGTCCCCGCGATCGGGACCAAGAGGTTCACCGTCGCGGCCGTCGACCTGGGCATCAAGGGCATGACCCCGCACCGCATGGCCGAGCGCGGCATCGAGGTGCACGTCCTGCCCCCGACCGTGACGGTTGACGAGATCTACGCGGTCAACCCGGACGGTGTGTTCTTCTCCAACGGCCCCGGTGACCCTGCGACCGCCGACCACCCGGTCGCCCTGATGCAGGGTGTGCTGGAGCGGGGGACCCCGCTGTTCGGCATCTGCTTCGGCAACCAGATCCTGGGCCGCGCGCTGGGCTTTGGCACCTACAAGCTGAAGTACGGCCACCGCGGCATCAACCAGCCGGTGCAGGACCGTACGACCGGCAAGGTCGAGGTCACCGCGCACAACCACGGCTTCGCCGTCGACGCCCCGCTGGACAAGGTCTCCGACACCCCCTACGGCAGGGCCGAGGTCTCCCACGTCTGCCTCAACGACAACGTCGTGGAGGGCCTCCACCTGCTCGACCAGCCGGCATTCAGCGTCCAGTACCACCCCGAAGCCGCCGCAGGCCCGCACGACGCCGCGTACCTGTTCGACCGCTTCGTCTCCCTGATGGAGGGCCAGCGTGCCTAAGCGCACCGACATCCAGTCCGTTCTGGTCATTGGCTCCGGCCCGATCGTCATCGGCCAGGCCGCCGAGTTCGACTACTCCGGCACCCAGGCCTGCCGCGTGCTCAAGGCCGAGGGCCTGCGGGTGATTCTGGTCAACTCCAACCCGGCCACGATCATGACCGACCCGGAGATCGCCGACGCCACGTACGTCGAGCCGATCACCCCGGAGTTCGTGGAGAAGATCATCGCCAAGGAGCGCCCCGACGCGCTGCTGCCGACCCTCGGCGGCCAGACGGCGCTCAACACCGCCATCGCCCTGCACGAGGCGGGCACGCTCGACACGTACGGCGTCGAGCTGATCGGCGCCAATGTCGAGGCGATCCACAAGGGCGAGGACCGCGACCAGTTCAAGGAGGTCGTCGAGGCGGTCAACGCCAAGATCGGCCACGGCGAGTCCGCCCGCTCGGTCATCTGCCACTCCATGGAGGAGGTGCTGGAGGGCGTCGAGCAGCTCGGCGGCTACCCCGTCGTCGTCCGCCCCTCCTTCACCATGGGCGGTGCCGGCTCCGGCTTCGCCCACAACGAGGACGAGCTGCGCCGCATCGCCGGCCAGGGCCTCGCGCTCTCCCCGACCACCGAGGTGCTCCTGGAGGAGTCCATCCTCGGCTGGAAGGAGTACGAGCTGGAGCTGATGCGCGACAAGCACGACAACGTCGTGGTCGTCTGCTCCATCGAGAACTTCGACCCGATGGGCGTGCACACCGGTGACTCGATCACCGTCGCCCCGGCGATGACGCTGACCGACCGCGAGTACCAGATCCTGCGGGACATCGGCATCGCGGTGATCCGCGAGGTCGGCGTCGACACCGGCGGCTGCAACATCCAGTTCGCGGTCAACCCCGAGGACGGCCGGGTCATCGTCATCGAGATGAACCCGCGTGTCTCCCGGTCCTCGGCGCTGGCGTCGAAGGCCACCGGCTTCCCGATCGCCAAGATCGCTGCCAAGCTGGCCGTCGGCTACACCCTGGACGAGATCCCCAACGACATCACCCAGGAGACCCCGGCGTCCTTCGAGCCCACCCTCGACTACGTCGTGGTCAAGGTGCCGCGGTTCGCGTTCGAGAAGTTCCCGGCCGCCGACCCGACCCTCACCACCACCATGAAGTCGGTGGGCGAGGCCATGGCGCTGGGCCGCAACTTCCCCGAGGCGCTGCAGAAGGCGCTGCGCTCGCTGGAGAAGAAGGGCTCGCAGTTCGACTTCACCGGCGACCCGGGGGACAAGGCCGAGCTGCTGGTGGCGGCCCGTCGGCCCACCGACGGCCGTATCAACACCGTCATGCAGGCCATCCGCGCCGGCGCCACGCCGCAGGAGGTGTTCGACGCCACCAAGATCGACCCGTGGTTCGTCGACCAGCTCTTCCTGATCAAGGAGATCGCCGACGAGATCGCGGCGGCCGGCAGGCTCGACCCGGAGCTGCTGGCCGACGCCAAGCGGCACGGCTTCTCCGACGCCCAGATCGCCCGGATCCGGGGCTTGCGTGAGGACGTCGTCCGCGAGGTGCGGCACGCCCTGGGCATCCGCCCCGTCTACAAGACGGTCGACACCTGCGCAGCCGAGTTCGCCGCCCGGACCCCGTACTTCTACTCGTCCTACGACGAGGAGAGCGAGGTCGCGCCGCGCGAGAAGCCCGCGGTGATCATCCTCGGCTCCGGCCCGAACCGCATCGGCCAGGGCATCGAGTTCGACTACTCCTGCGTCCACGCCTCCTTCGCGCTCAGCGATGCCGGCTATGAGACCGTGATGGTCAACTGCAACCCGGAGACCGTCTCCACCGACTACGACACCTCCGACCGGCTGTACTTCGAGCCGCTCACCCTGGAGGACGTCCTGGAGATCGTCCACGCCGAAACCCAGGCCGGCCCGGTCGCCGGTGTCATCGTCCAGCTCGGCGGCCAGACCCCGCTGGGCCTGGCACAGGCGCTCAAGGACAACGGCGTGCCGATCGCCGGCACCTCCCCCGAGGCCATCCACGCCGCCGAGGACCGCGGTGTCTTCGGCCGCGTACTGACCGAGGCGGGCCTGCCCGCACCGAAGTACGGCACCGCGTTCTCCTTCGAGGAGGCCAAGAAGACCGCCGCCGAGATCGGCTACCCGGTCATGGTGCGCCCCTCGTATGTGCTGGGCGGCCGCGGCATGCAGATCGTCTACGACGAGCCGTCGCTGGCCGAGTACCTCGAGCGGCACGCCGGTCTGATCTCCGAGCACCCGGTCCTCATCGACCGCTTCCTCGACGACGCCATCGAGATCGACGTCGACGCCCTCTACGACGGCCACGAGCTCTACCTCGGCGGCGTCATGGAGCACATCGAGGAGGCCGGTATCCACTCCGGCGACTCCGCTTGCGCGCTGCCTCCGATCACCCTCGGCGGCTACGACATCAAGCGGCTGCGCGCCTCAACGGAGGCCATCGCCCGGGGCGTTGGCGTCCGGGGCCTGATCAACATCCAGTTCGCGCTGGCCGGGGACATCCTGTACGTCCTCGAGGCCAACCCGCGTGCCTCGCGTACGGTTCCGTTCACCTCCAAGGCCACCGCCGTGCCGCTCGCCAAGGCCGCCGCCCGTATCTCGCTGGGCGCGACCGTCGCCGAGCTGCGCGAGGAGGGCCTGCTGCCGAAGACCGGCGACGGCGGCACCCTGCCGCTGGACGCGCCGATCTCCGTCAAGGAGGCCGTGATGCCGTGGAGCCGGTTCCGGGACACCTCCGGCCGGGGTGTGGACACCGTCCTCGGCCCGGAGATGCGCTCCACGGGTGAGGTCATGGGCATCGACTCGGTCTTCGGCACGGCCTACGCCAAGTCGCAGGCCGGGGCGTACGGCGCGCTGCCCACCAAGGGCCGCGCCTTCGTCTCCGTCGCCAACCGCGACAAGCGGGCGATGATCTTCCCGGCCCGTGAGCTGGTCGCCCACGGCTTCGAGCTGCTGGCCACCTCGGGTACGGCCGAGGTGCTCAAGCGCAACGGCATCAACGCCACCGTGGTGCGCAAGCACAGCGAGGGCGAGGGCCCGAACGGTGAGAAGACCATCGTCCAGCTCATCCACGACGGCGAGGTGGAGCTGATCGTCAACACGCCGTACGGCACCGGCGGCCGCCTCGACGGGTACGACATCCGCACCGCGGCCGTCGCCCGCGGTGTGCCGTGCCTGACGACGGTCCAGGCCCTGGCGGCCGCCGTTCAGGGCATCGAGGCCCTGACACGTGGCGACGTCAGCGTCCGGTCGCTGCAGGAACACGCCGAACATCTGAACGCCACGCGCGCGGCGTGAGGCGCCCGAGGGGGACACGCGCCCGGCTCCCGCTGTCGCGCGGAACCCGGCCCGTGTCCCCTCGGCGCGCCAGCCCCCTGCCCCCTCCGTAGAAGGCCCGATGCTGTACTCCCTCATCTTCAACCTGATCTTCCGCCGGATGGACCCCGAGCGGGCCCACCATCTGGCTTTCTCCTGGATCCGCCGCGCCGCCCGTATCCCGCTGCTGCGGACCCTCGTCGCGGCCGTTCTCGCCCCTCGGCACGAGGAGCTGCGGACCGAGGCGTTCGGCCTGCGGATGCACGGACCCTTCGGGCTGGCCGCGGGCTTCGACAAGAACGCCGCCGCCATCGACGGCATGAGCATGCTGGGCTTCGACCATGTGGAGATCGGCACGGTCACCGCCCAGCCGCAGCCCGGCAACCCCAAAAAGCGGCTCTTCCGCCTGGTCCCGGACCGGGCCCTGATCAACCGCATGGGCTTCAACAACGACGGCTCCGCCGCGGTCGCCGCCCGCCTCGCCGCCCGTAACCCCGTCTTCCGTACCACCGTCGGCGTCAACATCGGCAAGACCAAGGTCGTCCCGGAGGCGGAAGCCGTCGCGGACTACGTCACCTCGACCGAGCGGCTCGCCGCCCACGCCGACTACCTGGTCGTCAACGTCTCGTCGCCCAACACACCCGGCCTGCGCAACCTTCAGGCCGTCGAGCACCTGCGCCCGCTGCTCTCAGCCGTCCGCGAGGCCGCGGACCGTACGGTCACCGACCGCCGCGTTCCCCTCCTCGTGAAGATCGCGCCGGACCTGGCGGACGAGGACATCGACGCGGTCGCCGATCTCGCGGTCGAGCTGGGCCTGGACGGCATCATCGCCACCAACACCACCATCGCCCGCGACGGCCTCGGCCTCGCCACCGACAAGGCCACGATCGAGGAGATCGGCGCAGGCGGTCTGTCGGGCGCGCCGCTGAAGGCGCGCTCCCTGGAGGTCCTGCGGCGCCTGTACGCGCGCGTGGGTGACCGGATCACCCTGGTCGGCGTCGGCGGAGTCGAGACCGCCGACGACGTCTGGCAGCGAATCCTGGCCGGCGCCACCCTCGTCCAGGGCTACAGCGCCTTCATCTACCAGGGCCCCTTCTGGTGCCGCCGCCTCCACCGCGGCCTCGCCCAGCGCCTCAAGGCGAGCCCGTACGCCACCCTCGCCGACGCGGTGGGGGCTGCTGCCCCCAAGCAGGCGGCATGAGGTCCTGGCCCGCCGCCGTCAGCGCTGCCGTGACCGCCGGCGCAAGCCGGCCCTGGGGGTACTCCCCCTGGGGGTACCCCGCGGGCCGTCAGGCCCAGGGGGACCACCGCAGGGGGTGCCCCCAGGCGCGGCGTCGCGACGACGAGCCCACACCACCGGAGGAACCCTGTGACCGACACCGTCGAGACATTCGGCGCACGCCTGCGCCGCGCCATGGACACCCGCGGTCCCCTGTGCGTCGGCATCGACCCGCACGCGTCCCTGCTCACCGCCTGGGGCCTGGACGACGACGTCGCTGGGCTGGAGCGCTTCACCCGTACGGTCGTCGACGCCCTCGCCGACCGGGTCGCCGTCCTCAAGCCGCAGAGCGCCTTCTTCGAGCGCTTCGGCTCCCGGGGGATCGCCGTCCTGGAGCGGGCCGTCGCCGACGCCCGGTCCGCCGGAGCGCTGGTGCTGATGGACGCCAAGCGCGGCGACATCGGCTCCACCATGGGCGCCTATGCGACGACCTACCTCGACCCGCGCAGCCCGCTGTTCTCCGACGCCGTCACCGTCAGCCCCTACCTGGGCTTCGGCTCGCTGCGCCCGGCCCTGGACGCCGCCGTCCTCAACGGCTGCGGCGTGTTCGTCCTCGCCCTCACCTCCAACCCCGAGGGCGCCGAGGTGCAGCGGTCCACCGCAGCGAACGGCAAGTCCCTCGCACAGGTGATGCTCGACCACATCGCGGCGGAGAACGCCGGCGCCGAGCCGCTGGGCTCCGTCGGCGCCGTCGTGGGCGCCACCCTCGGCGACGCGCGGGCCGACCTGGCGATCAACGGCCCGCTGCTCGCACCCGGCATCGGTGCCCAGGGGGCCACGCCCGCCGATCTCCCGGGAGTCTTCGGCCCGGCCGTCGCCAATGTGGTGCCGAGTGTCAGCCGCGGGGTGCTCCGGCATGGGCCTGATCCGGCCGGGCTGCGGGAGGCCGCGGAACGCTTCGCTGACGAGGTACGGAGTGCTGTCGGGGGCTGAAGGCCGGACTTGTTGACCAATGTGGACCGAAAACCAGGGGCCATATGCCCTAAATGTCCAAGTCAACAGAGTCTGACCAGGACTTTTCGTTCGTTCTCGCTGACTGGAGCCCTCCAGGCCGCTAGTCTCCGTCGAGAGCGAACGTGTAAGCGCGTTGCTCGTTGCTCCCCTGGTGTGGGGCGACTAGGTTCCTCACCGGTCCGTATCCGACAGTTCGACATCCGAGGTGACGTAGGCGTGGCTCTTCCGCCCCTTACCCCTGAACAGCGCGCAGCCGCGCTCGAAAAGGCCGCCGCGGCTCGCCGGGAGCGGGCCGAGGTCAAGAATCGACTCAAGCACTCCGGCGCCTCGCTGCACGAGGTCATCAAGCAGGGCCAGGAGAACGACGTCATCGGAAAGATGAAGGTCTCCGCCCTCCTCGAGTCGCTGCCCGGCGTGGGCAAGGTCCGCGCCAAGCAGATCATGGAGCGGCTCGGCATCTCCGAGAGCCGTCGCGTGCGCGGCCTCGGCTCCAACCAGATCGCATCTCTGGAGCGTGAGTTCGGCGGCGGCGCCGCCTGAGTTTCCGGCCAGTCCCGGGAACCTGGATAATCGCTTCATGAGCGAACGTCCGCGGCTGACCGTGCTCTCGGGCCCCTCCGGGGTCGGCAAGAGCACGGTCGTCGCCCATCTGCGCAAGGTCCATCCCGAGGTATGGCTCTCGGTCTCGGCCACCACCCGCAAGCCGCGACCCGGCGAGCGGCACGGCGTCCAGTACTTCTTCCTCGAGGACGAGGAATTCGACAAGCTCATCGCCAACGGTGAGCTGCTGGAGTGGGCCGAGTTCGCGGGCAACCGGTACGGCACCCCCCGGCGGGCGGTGTGCGACCGGCTGGAGGCGGGTGAGCCCGTCCTGCTGGAGATCGATCTCCAGGGCGCCCGACTGGTCCGCGAGTCCATGCCGGACGCGCAGTTGGTGTTTCTCGCCCCGCCCAGCTGGGAGGAGCTGGTCCGCCGGCTCACCGGCCGGGGCACCGAGGCTCCCGAGGTCATCGAGCGCCGGCTGGAGGCCGCGAAGATCGAGCTCGCCGCCGAGTCGGAGTTCGATGCGACCCTGGTCAACACCTCCGTCGAGGATGTCACGCGCGAGCTGCTAGCCTTGATGCACGACTGCTGATCTTTTTCCACCCCTTTCGGAAGGTAGAGCGTGTCCTCTTCCATCACCGCGCCCGAGGGCATCATCAACCCGCCGATCGACGAGCTGCTCGAGGCCACCGACTCGAAGTACAGCCTCGTGATCTACGCGGCCAAGCGCGCGCGTCAGATCAACGCGTACTACTCGCAGCTCGGCGAGGGCCTGCTCGAGTACGTAGGCCCCCTGGTCGACACCCACGTGCATGAGAAGCCGCTTTCGATCGCGCTGCGCGAGATCAACGCGGGCCTGCTGACCGCCGAAGCGGCCGAGGGCTCTGCGCAGTAAGGCGCATCGAGGCAGCACGGAACCACAGCTTCCATCACCACGGGTCCGGCAGCGCGGCTGCCGGACCCGTGGTGTGTCATGAGGACGTACGGTCATGGGGACGTATGTTCGTACGCATACGGCGTCGCAGGAGGGCGAGATGGACCGGCCCAAGGTCGTCCTGGGAGTCAGCGGCGGGATCGCCGCTTACAAGGCGTGCGAGCTGCTGCGCCTGTTCACCGAGTCCGGACATGACGTACGCGTCGTGCCCACGGCATCCGCGCTGAACTTCGTCGGCGCCGCCACCTGGTCCGCACTCTCCGGGAACCCGGTCTCCACCGAGGTCTGGGAAACCGTCCACGAGGTGCCGCACGTACGGATCGGCCAGGCCGCCGACCTTGTCGTCGTCGCCCCCACCACCGCCGACATGCTCGCCAAGGCCGCCCACGGCCTGGCCGACGATCTGCTCACCAACACCCTGCTCACCGCCCGATGTCCGGTGGTCTTCGCGCCCGCCATGCACACCGAGATGTGGGAGCACGCGGCCACCCAGGAGAACGTCGCCACGCTGCGCCGCCGCGGCGCCGTCGTCATCGAGCCCGCCGTCGGCCGTCTCACCGGTGTGGACACCGGCAAGGGCCGGCTGCCCGACCCCGGCGAGATCTTCGAGGTGTGCCGCCGTGTTCTGGCCCACGGGCCCGAGGGCCCGGGGCGCGACCTGCGGGGCCGGCATGTCGTCGTGAGCGCGGGCGGTACGCGCGAGCCGCTGGACCCGGTCCGCTTCCTCGGCAACCGCTCCTCCGGCAAACAGGGCTACGCCCTCGCCCGTACGGCTGTCGCACGCGGCGCCCGGGTCACCCTGGTCGCCGCGAACACCACCTCGCCCGACCCGGCGGGGGTGGACGTGGTACGGGTCGGCACGGCGGTCCAGCTGCGCGAGGCGGTGCTGAAGGCCGCCGCCGAGGCGGACGCCGTGGTCATGGCCGCCGCCGTCGCCGACTTCCGGCCCGCCCACTACGCGTCAGGCAAGATCAAGAAGCAGGAGGGCCAGGAGCCCGAGCCGATCACTCTGGTCCGTAACCCCGATGTGCTCGCCGAGCTCTCCGCGGAGCGCGCCCGGCCGGACCAGGTGATCGTGGGATTCGCCGCCGAGACCGATGACGTCCTCGCCAATGGCCGCGCCAAGCTCGCTCGCAAGGGCTGTGACCTGCTGGTTGTCAACGAGGTGGGGGAGCGCAAGACCTTCGGCTCGGAGCAGAACGAGGCCGTCGTGCTCGGCGCGGACGGCACCGAGACCCCGGTGCCGTACGGGCCCAAGGAGGCCTTGGCCGACACCTTGTGGGACCTGGTGAGGGCCCGCCTCCGCTGATATGTTCCCCTGGCCTGTGGGGCGCCGGCCTCGGCGACACGCCCGGCGTTCGCGTCGGCGCAGTCCGCGAAGTCACCATTCGCGGCTGCGGTGTCGCAGGTCACAGGGCCCCCAAAGACTGAGATACCGTGTCGGGCCCAAGGATGGGCCCGATAAACTGGTCGCGGATCGCGCCGGGCGCAGCTCCCGTGCGATCCGGCCATGATCAGCCAGCAGCCGCTGCAACCCCAGGGAGCGATGTGTCCCGCCGCCTGTTCACCTCGGAGTCCGTGACCGAGGGCCACCCCGACAAGATCGCTGACCAGATCAGTGACTCGATCCTCGACGCCCTGCTGAAGGAGGACCCCACCTCGCGGGTGGCGGTCGAGACCTTGATCACCACCGGTCTGGTGCACGTCGCCGGTGAGGTGACCACGAAGGCGTACGCGGACATCGCGACGCTGGTACGCAACAAGATCCTTGAGATCGGCTACGACTCTTCGAAGAAGGGCTTCGACGGCGCCTCGTGTGGCGTGTCGGTGTCCATCGGCGCGCAGTCCCCGGACATCGCCCAGGGTGTGGACACCGCCTACGAGTCCCGGGTCGAGGGCGATGACGACGAGCTGGACCGGCAGGGCGCGGGCGACCAGGGCCTGATGTTCGGCTACGCGTGCGACGAGACGCCCGAGCTGATGCCGCTGCCCATCTACCTGGCGCACCGGCTCTCGCGCCGGCTGACCGAGGTCCGCAAGAACGGGACCATCCCCTACCTGCGCCCGGACGGCAAGACGCAGGTGACGATCGAGTACAACGGTGACAAGGCGGTCCGCCTGGACACCGTGGTGGTCTCCTCGCAGCACGCCAGCGACATCGATCTGGATTCGCTGCTGGCGCCGGACATCCGTGAGTTCGTTGTCGAGCATGTGCTGCAGCAGCTGGTGGAGGAAGGCATCAAGCTGGACACCGACAACTACCGGCTGCTGGTGAACCCGACCGGCCGCTTTGAGATCGGCGGTCCGATGGGTGATGCGGGCCTGACCGGCCGGAAGATCATCATCGACACCTACGGCGGCATGGCCCGGCACGGTGGCGGTGCCTTCTCGGGCAAGGACCCGTCCAAGGTCGACCGGTCGGCGGCGTACGCGATGCGGTGGGTCGCCAAGAACGTGGTCGCGGCCGGTCTGGCCGCGCGCTGCGAGGTGCAGGTGGCGTACGCGATCGGCAAGGCCGAGCCGGTGGGTCTGTTCGTGGAGACCTTCGGTACGGCGACGGTGGACGTGGACAAGATCGAGCGGGCGATCAGCGAGGTCTTCGACCTGCGCCCGGCGGCGATCATCCGCGACCTGGATCTGCTCCGGCCGATCTACGCCCAGACCGCCGCGTACGGGCACTTCGGCCGGGAGCTGCCGGACTTCACCTGGGAGCGCGCCGACCGCGTGGACGCCCTGCGCAAGGCCGTGGGGCTGTAGGCCCGGCGGGCCCATGGGCCACAAGGAGGCGCCCCCCGCTTGGCGGGGGGCGCCTCCTTGCATCGGCGGCTCTCCCGGCGGTGAGCGGCTTGCCTGGCTGTCTGCCGGAGCTGCGTCCGTAGCGTGCCGGCCCCGGGTGCCTGGTGTGTCCAGGCGCGGCCCGGTGTCGGAGCTGTCTGGTAGGACTGAGCTGTGAGCAGCGGGAACGGGCGGTCGGAGCGGGATCCGGCGCAGTCACCCCAGGCGGCGGAGCCGCAAGGGGGCGAGCAACTCGCGCTCATCCGCGAGACCGTCCGCAAGGCCAAAGCTCCCCGGGCCAAGCCCCGTACATGGCGCGGGGCCGCGCTCGCCGAGCAGCTGCCCGTCGCCCGCGTGCTCGTCGACAAAGGACTGATCCACCTCGACCAGTTCTTCGACTACGCCGTCCCCGCCGCCATGGACGCCGAGGCCCAACCCGGGGTCCGCGTCCGCGTCCGCTTCGGGGCCCGGGTGGTCAAGGGCCGCCGCGAAGGCGGGGAGCTCCACGACGGCTTCATCGTGGAGCGGCTGCCCGAGAGCGACTACCGCGGACCGCTCGCCCCCATCGCTCAGGTGCTCTCCCCAGAGCCGGTCTTCGGCCCCGACCTGCTCGCGCTGTGCCGTGCGGTCGCCGACCGGTACGCCGGCTCGCTGGCCGACGTGGTGCAGCTGGCCGTGCCCCCGCGCCGGGCCCGGCCCGAGTCCGAACCACGGTCGGAGCCGCTCCCGCCGCCCCCGGTGCCCGGGCCCGGCAGCTGGTCGCGCTATCCCAGCGGCCCCGGGTATCTGCAGGCTCTCGCGCGCGGTGACATACCGCGGGCCGTGTGGACAGCGCTGCCCGGCCCGCACTGGCCGGAGGAGCTGGCGCGGGCCGCCGCCGCCACTCTCGCCTCCGGGCGCGGCGCGCTCGTCGTCGTACCGGACGGCCGTACCGCCGCGCGGGTCGACGCGGCGCTCACCGGCCTCATCGGCCCGGGCCGGCATGTGCTGCTCACCGCCGATTGCGGGCCGGAGGAGCGTTACCGCCGCTGGCTCGCGGTCAACCGCGGCTCCATACGAGCCGTCGTGGGTACCCGGGCCGCCATGTTCGCCTCCGTACGCAACCTCGGCCTCGCCGCAATCTGGGACGACGGCGACTCCAGCCACAGCGAACAGCACGCCCCGCAGCCCCACGCGCGCGAGGTCCTGCTGCTGCGCGCCGCGCACGAGAAGGCGGGCTTCCTCCTCGGCGGGCTGTCCTGCACGGTCGAGGCGGCGCAGCTCGTCGACACGGGCTGGGCCCTGCCGCTCGCGGCCGCCCGCGAGCAGGTGCGCTCGGCGGCGCCCCTGATCCGTACCGTCGGTGACCTCGACCAGGCGCGTGACGAGGCCGCGCGCGCCGCCCGGCTGCCCACCCTGGCCTGGCAGACGGTCCGGGAGGGGCTGCGTACGGGGCCCGTACTCGTCCAGGTCCCGCGCCGGGGGTACGCCCCGCGGCTGGCATGCGAGCGGTGCCGCACGCCCGCGCGCTGCCGGCACTGCTCCGGGCCGCTGGAGGCGCAGGACGCGGGTGTGCTGCGGTGCGGGTGGTGCGGGCGCACGGAGGGGGACTGGCGTTGCCCCGAGTGCGGGGGCGCTCGGCTGCGTGCGCAGATCGTCGGTGCGCGGCGCACCGCCGAAGAGCTGGGCCGGGCCTTCCCGGCGGTTCCCGTGCGCACCTCAGGCCGCGACCACGTACTCGACGCGGTCCCCGACCGGCCCGCGCTCATCGTCAGCACGCCGGGTGCCGAGCCGGTCGCCGAGGGCGGCTACGCGGCCGCGCTGCTGCTGGACGGCTGGGCCATGCTGGGGCGCCCCGACCTGCGGGCAGGCGAGGAAGCGCTGCGCCGTTGGCTGGGAGCGGCGGCGCTGGTGCGGGGGCAGGACGAGGGTGGGACGGTCGTCGTCGTCGCGGAGCCGACGCTCAGGCCCGTACAGGCACTGGTCCGCTGGGACCCGGCGGGGCACGCGGTGCGGGAACTCGCGGAGCGGGCTGAGCTCGGCTTTCCGCCGGTGTCCCGGATGGCGGCGGTGGTCGGACGCCCGGATGACGTGACGGATCTGGTGCGGACCGCTGAGCTGCCTGCGGGGACGGAGGTGCTGGGGCCGGTTTCACTGCCGGTGCCGGAGCCCGGGCGGCCGCGTCGGCCGGGCGATCCGCCGCCCGGTGAGGCCTGGGAGCGGGTGCTGCTCCGGGTCCGCCCCGGCAACGGGGCGGCGCTGGCGGCTGCGCTGAAGGCGGCTCAGGCGGCGCGGGCGGTTCGGCGGGAGGGGGAGGCGGTACGGATCCGTATCGATCCGCCGGATCTTGGGTGACGGTGCCCTCGCCGGGCGGGCCGTTCCGCGACGGGGTGCGCCACCTCCGTGGCGTGGGCCGGGGGCCGGGGCCTCCGGGGTGGGGGTGGACTGCGCGCCCTCGGGCCTGGCGGCCCTGGGTGGGGGCACCTCCCAGCGGTCGCGGAGCTTTTACGTCCAGGCCCCCACCCGCCCGTGGCCTTCGGCATGGGGAACCCCACCGACACCCGCCCCCCCCGTGTCCGTAGGCCGTTCTCCGGGCACGCCCGGGGGCTCCTCGATGCCCAGGGTGTCCGAACCGCGCAGGCAAGCCGTGCCTGGTGGGTCTCCCGCCTCCTTGATGTTGGTGGGCGGCCGGCCCATCGGCCTCGCAGGGTTGCCAAAAGAGCCCCAAGGGGGCATCAAGCTGCGGCGACGGTGGGTCGGGTGGGCTCAGCCGTGGCGGGGGCCGGGGACGGGGCTGGGGCTGGGGCGGGGGTCCTCGCGTACCGCTGACGGGGTTGGGACGGAGCCCGCGATCGAGCGCGCCGCGGGCACCGCGGGCTGGGCCGCGCCGTGCCGCAGTCCCGGGGAGGATGGCGCGACCTCCTGTGCCGGTGCTGATTCGCCCTCCGGAGCGCTCTGCGCGGCCGCTCGCCGAGCCCCGTAACGGCGGTGCACCGCCTGCTTTGTGACCCCGAGCGCCGAGCCCACCGCGTCCCACGAGAAGCCCAGCGAGCGGTCGAAGTCCACGGCGGCCGTGACCAGGGTCTCTACGCTGTCCCGCAATTCCTGGGCGAGGCGCACGGTGGGGGCGGGCGCCCTGCCGTACACGACGAAGCCCGCCGACGGGCCGGTGCGCCGTGGGCGGTAGACGTTGCCCAGCTGGGCGGTCAGCGTGCGCAGTGCGTCCACCTGTCGTCGGACCCGCTCGATGTCCCGCACCAGCAGGTGCAGACTGGCCCGTGCCTGGGCGTCGTGGGTTGCGTGGTCGGCCATGAACAAGCCTCTCGAACCGGTGTTGCAGAGGACCGGGCCGTAGCGGCGGCCCGATTTCGGTCAATCCCACTTGACCAACGCGGCATGTGTCCTGCGGTCACGGTTGTGGCGGTTACATGTGCCGGTCGAGGGGCGCACAACGGCGCGTACACCCCCCGGTGGAGCGGCCCATAGACTGGAGCGCTTCGTACCTGCACCGTTACCGCACCCCGATCCCGCCTGAGAGGCAGCGCAGCACCGATGAAGCTCGTCTTCGCCGGCACCCCCGAGGTCGCCGTACCCGCCCTGGACGCCCTGATCGCGTCGGACCGGCACGAGGTCGCGGCCGTCGTCACCCGGCCCGACGCGCCCGCCGGGCGGGGCCGCCGGCTGGTGGCCAGCCCCGTCGCCGAGCGCGCCGAAGAGGCCGGGATCGAGGTGCTGAAGCCGGTCAAGCCGCGCGACGAGGACTTCCTGGCCCGGCTCCGCGAGATCGCCCCGGACTGCTGCCCCGTCGTCGCCTACGGCGCGCTGCTGCCCAAGGCCGCGCTGGAGATCCCCGCCCACGGCTGGGTGAACCTCCACTTCTCGCTGCTGCCCGCCTGGCGGGGTGCCGCGCCCGTCCAGCACGCGGTGCTGGCCGGGGACGAGGTGACCGGTGCCTCCACCTTCCTGATCGAGGAGGGCCTGGACTCCGGGCCGGTGTACGGCGTGGTCACCGAGGAGGTACGGCCCACCGACACCAGCGGGGACCTGCTGACCCGGCTCGCGTTGGCCGGTGCCGGCCTGCTCGCCGCCACCATGGACGGCATCGAGGACGGCACCCTCCGGCCCGTGCCGCAGCCGGCCGAGGGCGTCAGCCTCGCCCCCAAGATCAGCGTCGAGGACGCCCGGATCGACTGGTCGGCGCCCGCCCTGCGCGTCGACCGGGTCGTACGGGCCTGCGCGCCCGCGCCAGGTGCGTGGACGGTGTTCCGTGGTGAGCGGCTCAAGATCATGTCGGTGGCGCTGCTGCCCGAGCGCAACGACCTGGCCCCCGGGGAGCTGTCCGTCACCAAGAACGCGGTGTACGCGGGGACCGGCTCGCACGCGGTCGAGCTGCACCGGGTGCAGCCGCAGGGCAAGAAGCCGATGAAGGCGGCGGACTGGGCGCGGGGAGTGCGGATCGCCGCGGGGCAGCGACTGGGTGACTGACCGGCCTGCGGTAAGGGATTGACCTCATATTTGGTTGAGGTCTTACGGTCCTGTCGTGCCGCCGATGCGCGCATCGACAACGACGCCGGGGCGGCACCCGGAGACCTCGGAGGTCGCACATGGACATGGAAGTCACCGCGTGGCACTCCCTCCACACCGCCGCGTACGCCCGGGACGACCGCCGCCCCTTCTCCCGGGCGACCCTGCGGCGCATCGGCGGCTTCGCCCGCCCGCACCGCGGCAAGCTGGTGTGGTTCCTGCTGCTCAGCGTCGTCACGGCCGGGCTGGCGGTCGCGACGCCACTCCTCGCGGGCCGGGCCGTTGACGCGATCGTCCACCATCGCTCCCAGGCCGTGGTCCTCGGACTGGCCGGCCTCATCGCCGCCATCGCACTCGCCGAGGCCGGACTGGGGCTGCTGACCCGCCGGCTGTCGGCGAACATCGGCGAGGGCCTGATCCTCGACCTGCGCACCGCGGTCTACGACCACGTCCAGCGCATGCCCATCGCCTTCTTCACCCGCACCCGCACCGGCGCCCTCGTCAGCCGGCTCAACAGCGATGTCATCGGCGCGCAGCGAGCGTTCAGCGACACGCTCTCCGGCGTCGTCGGCAACCTCGTCACCCTGCTGCTCACGCTCGGCGTGATGATCGGGATCTCCTGGCAGATCACCCTGATCGCCCTGCTGATGCTGCCGCTGTTCCTGCTGCCCGCGCGGCGGGTGGGCGGCAGGCTCGCACAGCTGCGGCGCGAGGCGGCGAACCACAACGCGGTCATGAGCACCCAGATGACCGAGCGCTTCTCCGCCCCCGGCGCGACGCTGGTCAAGCTCTTCGGCCGGCCGGCCGAGGAGTCCGCCGAGTTCGCCGCGCGGGCCCGGCGGGTCGCGGACATCGGCGTACGCACCGCCATGGTCAGTTCGGCGTTCGTCACCGCCCTCACCCTCGTCTCCGCCCTGGCCCTCGCCCTTGTCTACGGCCTCGGCGGGTTCTACGCGCTGCGCGGTCAGCTGGAGGCCGGTGCGGTCGTCTCCCTCGCGCTGCTCCTGACCCGCCTCTACGCGCCGCTCACCGCCCTCGCCGGCGCCCGTGTGGAGGTCATGAGCGCCCTGGTGAGCTTCGAGCGGGTCTTCGAGGTGCTGGACCTCGAGCCATTGATCACCGAGAAGCCGGATGCCCGCCCGGTGCCCGACGGCCCGGTGTCCGTGGAGTTCGACGACGTGCGCTTCGCCTATCCGTCCGCCGACAAGGTCTCCCTCGCCTCCCTGGAGGAGGTCGCCCAACTCGACACCCGCGGCGGCGTCGAGGTGCTGCACGGGGTGTCGTTCCGCGCCGAACCCGGGCAGATGGTGGCGCTCGTCGGCTCCTCGGGCGCCGGCAAGTCGACCATCGCGCAGCTGCTGCCCCGGCTGTACGACACCGACAGCGGCGCCGTACGGCTCTCCGGCGTGGACGTCCGGGACCTGACCGCCGACTCGATCCGCGAGACGCTCGGCATGGTGACCCAGGACGGGCACCTCTTCCACGACTCGATCCGCGCGAACCTGCTGCTGGCCCGCCCCGACGCGACCGAGGAGGAGCTGTGGGAGGTGCTGCGCCGGGCCCGGCTCGACGGCCTGGTCGCATCGCTGCCCGACGGCCTGGACACCGTCGTCGGCGAGCGCGGCTACCGGCTCTCCGGCGGCGAGCGCCAGCGGCTGACCATCGCGCGGCTGCTGCTGGCCCGCCCGCGCGTGGTCATCCTCGACGAGGCCACCGCCCACCTGGACTCCACCTCGGAGGCGGCCGTACAGGAAGCCCTGAGCGAGGCGCTGGAGGGCCGCACGGCCGTCGTCATCGCCCACCGGCTGTCCACCGTCCGCGCCGCGGACCTGATCCTGGTGATCGAGGACGGGCGGGTCGTGGAGCGCGGCACCCATGCTGACCTGCTCGCCGCCGGCGGCCGTTACGAGCAGCTGTACCGGACCCAGTTCGACAAGCCGGCCGCTGCTCCCCTGCCCGCTGCCCTGGACCCGCTGCCCTGAACAAGGCGGGGAGCACGGCACGTAGGCTGGCCCTTTGCAGCCCACTTCAGTCTCCGGAGCACATTCCCTGTGAACGACCAGCCCCGTCGTCGCCGTCCCGGGCGTCCCGGCAAGCCGTACCGCCGCCCGCAGAAGGACCCCGTACGGATCCTCGCCTTCGACGCCCTGCGCGCCGTCGACGAGCGCGACGCGTACGCCAACCTCGTCCTCCCGCCGCTGCTGCGCAAGGCCCGGGAGCGCGGGGACTTCGACGCCCGGGACGCGGCGCTGGCGACCGAGCTGGTGTACGGGACGCTGCGCCGCCAGGGGACCTACGACGCCATCATCGCGGCGTGCGTGGACCGGCCGCTGCGCGAGGTGGACCCGCCAGTGCTGGACGTGCTCAGCCTCGGCGCACACCAGCTGCTCGGCACCCGGATCCCCACGCACGCGGCGGTCTCCGCGAGCGTCGAGCTGGCCCGCGTGGTGCTGGGCGACGGGCGGGCGAAGTTCGTCAACGCGGTGCTGCGCAGGATCGCCGCCGACGACCTCGACGGCTGGCTGGAACGGGTCGCCCCGCCGTACGACAAGGACCCCGAGGAGCACCTCGCGGTCGTCCACGCCCATCCACGGTGGATCGTTTCCGCCCTGTGGGACGCGCTCGGCGGCGGCCGGGCCGGCATCGAGGACCTGCTGGAAGCCGACAACGAACGGCCGGAGGTGACCCTGGTCGCCCGGCCGGGACGGTCCACGACCGACGAGCTGCTGGCCCAGGTCGGTCCGGACTCCGGGGTACCGGGGCGCTGGTCCCCGTACGCGGTGCGGCTCGCCGAGGGCGGCGAGCCGGGGGCTCTCGATGCGGTGCACGAGGGGCGCGCGGGGGTGCAGGACGAGGGCAGTCAGCTGGTCGCCCTCGCGCTGGCGAACGCCCCGCTGGACGGGCCGGACACCCGCTGGCTCGATGGCTGCGCCGGGCCCGGCGGCAAGGCGGCACTGCTCGGCGCACTGGCCGCCGAGCGCGGTGCCGCGCTGCTGGCCTCCGAGAAGCAGCCGCACCGGGCACGCCTGGTGGCGCGTGCTCTGGCGGGCAACCCCGGTCCGTACCAGGTGATCGCGGCGGACGGCACGCGCCCGCCATGGCGGCCCGGCAGCTTCGACCGGGTCATGGTGGACGTGCCGTGCACTGGCCTCGGTGCCCTGCGTCGGCGGCCGGAGGCGCGCTGGCGGCGGCGCCCGGAGGACCTGGACAGTTTCGCGCCGCTGCAGCGCGGCTTGCTGCGGGAGGCGCTGCGCGCGGTACGCGTCGGCGGTGTGGTCGGCTACGCGACCTGCTCGCCGCATCTGGCCGAGACCCGCGCAGTGGTCGAGGACGTACTCAAGGGCCGCGGCGCGGTGTCCGCGGAGTGGATCGACGCCCGGCCGCTGATGCCCGGGGTGCCGGCGCTGGGCGACGGTCCGGACGTCCAGCTGTGGCCGCATCTGCACGGCACGGACGCGATGTACCTGGCCCTGCTGCGCCGCACGGCCTGATCGGGTAATCCGCGTCCGCGGACCAGAAGATGCCGGGGCCGCTCCCGATCGGCGGAGCTCATCTGACACTCTTGAGGCATGGCCGTGCAGATCAATCCCAGCATGCTCTCAGCCGACTTCGCCCGCCTGGCGGAGGAGGCGAGGGCCGTCGAGGGCGCCGACTGGCTCCATGTCGACGTCATGGACAACCACTTCGTGCCCAACCTGACGCTCGGCGCGCCCGTCGTCGAATCGCTGGCCAAGGTGACGGCCACCCCGCTCGACTGCCACCTCATGATCGAGGATCCGGACCGCTGGGCTCCCGCGTACATCGAGGCCGGTGCCGGCTCGGTGACCTTCCACGTCGAGGCCGCCGCCGCCCCCGTACGGCTGGCGCGGCAGATCCGGGCCAAGGGCGCCCGCGCCTCGATGGCGCTCAAGCCCGCCACCCCGATCGAGCCGTTCGAGGATCTGCTGCCCGAGCTGGACATGGTGCTGATCATGACGGTTGAGCCGGGCTTCGGGGGCCAGCCCTTCCTCGACATCATGCTGCCGAAGATCCGCCGGACCCGGGAGCTGATCTCCAAGCACGGCCTGCAGCTGTGGCTGCAGGTGGACGGCGGGGTCTCGGCCTCCACCATCGAGCGGTGCGCCGAGGCGGGGGCCGATGTCTTCGTCGCCGGTTCGGCGGTCTACGGCACCGAGGACCCGGCGGCCGCTGTCCGTAACCTGCGCGCTCAGGCCCAGCAGGCCACCGCCACCGCGGCGTGGGCATGCGACCACTAAACGTCTGCTTGGTGAACGCGCGGGCAAAGGGGCTGATCAGCATCCGCTGCGTCTGACAGGATGAGCTGGTAGCTGGGGGAGGGTCCAGCAGTTGAGCAGTGAGGAGATCCGCGGTGTCGACGGGCCGTACAGCCATGCGGATGGGACCCGCTGAGCTGGTGCAAGCGGCGGCCATGGCCCGCCGCTTCTACCTCGAGGGCAAGTCCAAGATCCAGATCGCCGAGGAGTTCGGCGTCAGCCGCTTCAAGGTCGCCCGGGTGCTGGAGACCGCACTCGAGCGCGATCTCGTACGCATCGAGATCCGCGTCCCGGCCGAGCTGGACGCGGAGCGCTCCGACGCGCTGCGCGCCCGCTACGGGCTACGGCACGCGGTCGTCGTCGAGTCCCCGGCCGACGCCGCGGACGCGCCCGACCCGGAGAACCTGGGCGAGGTCGCCGCCGACCTCCTCGGCGAACTCGTCACCGAAGGCGACGTCCTCGGCCTGGCCTGGGGCCGCTCCACCATCCACATGGCGGCCGCCCTGCACCGGCTGCCGCCCTGCACCGTCGTCCAGCTGACGGGCGTGTACGACGCGGGCACCGCCGAACGCGGCTCGGTCGAGGCCGTCCGCCGGGCTGCCCAGGTCTCCGGCGGCGAGGCGCACCCGATCTACGCGCCGATGCTCCTGCCCGACTCGGCCACGGCATCCGCGCTGCGCGGCCAGACCGGCATCGCCCGCGCCTTCGAGTACTTCGACAAGGTCACCGTCGCCTGTGTCTCCATCGGCTCCTGGGCGCCGGGCATCTCCACCGTCTACGACATGCTGACGGAGGAAGAGCGCGCCCACTACGAGTCGCTGGGCGCCGCCGCCGAGATGTCCGCGCACCTCTTCGACATCGACGGCCGCCGCATCGGCCGTGACCTCGGCGAGCGCTGCATCACCGTCGAGGCCGACCGGCTGCGCCGTATCCCGGAGGTGGTGGCGATCGCCGGCGGCCACCGCAAGGCCGAGGCGATCGGCGCCGTCCTGCGCTCGGGACTGGTCACCAGCCTGGTCACGGACACGGCCGCCGCCGACTACCTGCTGCACGAGACCGCTCCCGGACCGCGGCCCGCCCTCGACCGGGTCGACCCCGACGGCGCCTGATACGGCAGCTGATCTGGAGGATCGAACAAGGGCACCGGTCCAGTGCCTGGGTGATCGTCCCGGGGCGGTTTCAGGCCTCGGGATGGGAGAATGAAGTACGTGCGTTTCCTCGGTGAACCGTCCGTGACCGAGGGTTTCCTCCGAACGACTGGATGTTCTGCACGTGCGTTTCCTCAATGACCAGAAGCCGCCCTACGACCTGACGTACGACGATGTGTTCATGGTGCCCCGCCGCTCCGCGGTGGGCTCCCGCCTGGGCGTCGACCTGTCGACCCCCGACGGCACGGGCACGACCATCCCGCTCGTGGTCGCCAACATGACCGCGATCGCCGGCCGCCGGATGGCGGAGACCGTCGCCCGCCGCGGCGGCCTGGCCGTCATCCCGCAGGACATCCCGCTCGAGGTCGTCGCCGATGTCGTCAGCTGGGTCAAGCAGCGGCACCTCGTCTTCGACACCCCGATCGTGCTCTCCCCGCACGCGACCGTGGCCGACGCGCTGTCCCTGCTGCCCAAGCGGGCGCACGGCGCGGGCGTCGTCGTGGAGGACGGCCGCCCGGTCGGGGTCGTCACCGAGCACGACCTGACCGGTGTGGACCGCTTCACCCAGCTGTCCGAGGTCATGTCCCGGGACTTGCTGGTCCTCGACGCCGACATCGACCCCCGCGAGGCCTTCACCCGCCTTGACGCGGCCCACCGCAAGTTCGCCCCCGCGGTGGACAAGGACGGCAGGCTGGTCGGCATCCTCACCCGCAAGGGCGCGCTGCGCGCCACCCTCTACCGGCCTGCGACCGACGCGGACGGCAAGCTGCGCGTCGCCGCCGCCGTCGGTATCAACGGTGATGTCGCGGGCCGCTCCAAGGCGCTGCTCGACGCCGGTGTGGACACTCTCGTCGTGGACACCGCGCACGGCCACCAGGAGCAGATGATCAGCGCCCTGAAGGCGGTGCGCGGCCTCGACCCGAAGGTGCCGGTCGTGGCCGGCAACGTGGTCTCCGCGGAGGGCGTACGCGACCTCGTCGAGGCCGGAGCCGACATCATCAAGGTCGGTGTCGGACCGGGCGCGATGTGCACTACCCGCATGATGACCGGCGTCGGCCGGCCGCAGTTCTCCGCGGTGATGGAGTGCGCCGCCGAGGCCCGCAAGCTCGGCAGGCACGTGTGGGCGGACGGCGGTGTGCGGCACCCGCGCGACGTCGCCATGGCGCTGGCCGCCGGTGCGTCCAACGTCATGATCGGCTCCTGGTTCGCCGGTACGTACGAGTCCCCGGGCGACCTGCAGCACACCGCCGACGGGCGGCCGTACAAGGAGAGCTTCGGCATGGCCTCCGCGCGTGCGGTGCAGAACCGCACCGCCGAGGAGTCGGCCTACGACCGGGCGCGCAAGGGCCTGTTCGAGGAGGGCATCTCCCACTCCCGGATGTTCCTCGACCCGGCGCGGCCGGGCGTTGAGGACCTGATCGACTCGATCATCGCGGGCCTGCGCAGCGCCTGCACGTACGCGGGTGCGGCCTCGCTGGAGGAGTTCCACGAGCGGGCCGTCATCGGGGTCCAGAGCGCGGCGGGCTACGCCGAGGGCAAGCCGCTGCACGCCAGCTGGAACTGACGCGGTTCTCCGCCCACCCGCCCCGGGTGGGCGGGGCTGTTTTCGCGGCGGTACGCGTGTGAGCGGAGCCGCACCTGCCGCTGCTGCCCTCGGTATGAAGCCTGCCCGCATGAAGGCTGTCCGCGTAGCGGAGGCGGGCCGGTGTCGGCTGGGCCGAGAATGGCCGGGGGGATGGTGGGGTACCGGCCAGTCTCCGGGAGGAAGCCATGGGTATCGCCGACGAGCACCTCATCCCGCTGGTCGACAACGGCCTCGGTAACAGCGCCTATCTGGTCGACCTGGGCGGCGGCCGCGCCCTGGCCGTCGACGCCTCTCGGGACCTGCGTGCCCTGCGCGAAGCGGCCCACCAGCGGGGTCTGACCGTGGCATTCGCCGCCGACACCCATCTGCACGCCGACTTCCTCACCGGCGCACTCCAGCTCGCCGCCGACGACAACGCCACCGTGCTCGCCTCCGCCGCCGGGCACCGCGCCTTCCCGCACACGGCGCTGGCCGACGGAGACGAGGTGGACCTCGGTGGCCTGCGCCTGCGCGCGCTGGCCACCCCCGGCCACACCGACGAGCACCTGTCCTACCTGCTTCTGGACGGCAGCGAGGTGCTGGGGGCGTTCACCGGCGGCTCGCTGATCGTCGGCTCGGCCGCTCGTACCGACCTCCTCGGCGCCGAGCGCGCGGAGGAGCTGGCCCGCGCGCAGTACCGGTCCGTACACCGCCTCGCGGCGCTGCCCGACTCCACCCCCGTCTGGCCCACCCATGGCGCCGGATCCTTCTGCTCCAGCCCGCCCGGACAGGAGCGGACCACCACCATCGGACGGGAGAGGTCCCGCAACGCCCTGCTGGCCGCGGCTGACGAGGACGCCTTCGTGCGCCGACTGCTGGGCTCCGTGGGGTCCTATCCGGCGTACTTCGACCGCCTCGCCGAGATCAACCGCCGCGGCCCCGCCCGTATCAGCGCCGCTCCCGGCCTGGATCCGCTCACGCCCGCCGAGGTACGCGGCCTGCTCATGCGCGGAGCGTACGTGGTGGACGTACGGCCCGTGACCGCATTCGCCGCAGGCCACATTCCGGACGCGATCTCGATCTCGCTGCGCGAGCTGTTCGGAACCTGGCTCGGCTGGCTGCTGCCCGACGACGTCCCGCTGGTCTTCGTCCTGGGGCCCGGCCAGGACGCCGGTGAAGTCGCGTGGCAAGCCCTCAAGCTCGGCTACGAGCGGCTGGCCGGGCAGCTCGCCGGGGGCATGGACGCCTGGCGGGCGGACGGCGGCCCGGTCCAGACCCTGGAGACGGTCGGCGGTGAGGGCGTCGAGGGCCGCCGCGTGCTGGACGTACGCCAGGACGCCGAGTGGGCCGCCGGGCACATCCCCGGGGCCGAGCACATGGAACTCGGCGAGCTCCCGAAGCGGCTGGGGGAGGCACCGGAGGGCGCGGTGGTGCACTGCGGACGCGGCGAGCGCGCCATGACGGCCGCCAGTCTGCTGCAGCGCGCAGGCCACCGGGACCTGGCCGTCCTGGTCGGCGGCGGCCCCGAGAAATGGACGGAGGCCACGGGCCGGAGCCTGGTGGACGGCGCGTGAGCACCAGCGCGCCTCGGGCTTTCAGAGGCCGGGATCACGGCGCATCGCCACCCGGGCTCGACTCGAGCCCTGGCATCCGAATTTGTCGTTTGCGGCAGTGACCTGCAACGATTTCCCGTGCGTACGGCCTCGGCGCAACGAAAATGCGCCGATACGCAAGGTTCGTACATTACGGGCCCCCTCGCGTAGCTCGTAGGGTCATGCGCATTACGTGGAGAGGCGGAGACCGCCTGCTCGACGGCCCCCTCCCTGCGCAGGCTCCTCAAGGCCCTGCCGCCGTGGGCCGTCGTCGGTCGCCGCCGCCTGTCCTTGGCAGCGATAAGGAGCCACCCAAGTGTTGGACAACGGCGCAGCGCCACCCGTTGCAGAAGCCGAGCGCACGGCGACCCAGCAACCGGCGCCCGGCCCCGGTGCCCGCCTTATGCGGCGCAAGCCCGTCGAGCGGCTTGTCGCCGAGGGCGGCAAGGGCGAGGGCGGCAGCCTCCGGCGTTCCCTCGGAATGTGGCAGCTGACCATGATCAGCATCGGGGCCACCCTGGGCACCGGCATCTTCGTCGTGCTCGGCGAGGCCGTGCCGGACGCGGGACCGGCGGTCACGGTGTCCTTCATCATCGCGGGTCTCACCGCGTTGTTCTCGGCCCTCTCCTACGCCGAGCTGGCCGGCACCATCCCGGTCTCCGGCTCCTCGTACAGCTACGCGTACGCGACCATGGGCGAGCTGATCGCCTGGGTCTGTGGCTGGTGCCTGATCCTCGAGTACGGCGTTTCCGTGGCGGCCGTCGCGGTCGGCTGGGGCGAGTACCTCAACGAACTCCTCGGCGGCACCATAGGCATCACCATCCCCGACGCGCTCGCGGCCCCGCCCGGCGACGGCGGACTGTTCAACCTGCCCGCGCTGCTCGTGGTGCTGCTGTCGATGGCCTTCCTGCTCGGCGGTGCCCGCGAGAGCGCCCGCGCCAACACGATCATGGTCGCGGTCAAGATCGGCGCGCTGCTGCTGTTCTGCGCCGTCGCCTTCCAGGGCATCCGCGCCGGCAACTACACGCCGTTCATGCCGATGGGCATGGCGGGCGTCAGCGCCGCCGGCGCCACGCTGTTCTTCTCCTACATCGGTTTCGACGCCGCCTCCACGGCCGGTGAGGAGGCCAGGAACCCGCAGCGTGACCTGCCGCGCGCGATCATGCTGTCCCTGATCATCGTCACCGCGCTGTACGTCCTGGTCGCGGCCGTCGCCACCGGCGCACTGCCGTGGAAGAAGTTCGCGGGCTCCGAGGCCGCCCTCGCCGGGATCATGAAGAGCGTCACCGGGCAGAACTTCTGGGCCGTGCTGCTTGCCGCCGGCGCCGTGATCGCCATCGCCAGCGTCGTCCTGACCGTGCTCTACGGCCAGACGCGCATTCTGTTCGCCATGTCCCGGGACGGCCTGGTGCCGAAGGTGTTCGCCAAGGTGAACCCCAAGAGCGGCATTCCGCGCGCCAACACCGTCATCGTGTCGCTGTTCTGTGGCGTCCTGGCCGCCGCCATCCCGCTGGGCCAGCTCGCCGACGCCACCAGCATCGGCACGTTGTTCGCGTTCGCGCTGGTCAACGTGGCGGTGATCGTGCTGCGCAAGACCCGTCCGGAGATGCCGCGCACCTTCCGGGTGCCGCTGTCCCCGCTGCTGCCGGTCGTGGGCTTCGCCTTGTGCGTCTGGATGATGGGCAGCCTCGACGTCATCACCTGGGTGGTCTTCGGAGCCTGGATGGTCGTGGGCCTTGTGATCTACTTCGGTTACGGCATGCGCCGCTCCCAGTTGGCCGAAGCACAGAAGTGACCTACTCGCAGTGCGACTGAACGATCTCGACGAACGCATCGTCCACGCCCTCGCCGAGGACGCCCGCCGCTCCTACGCCGACATCGGCGCGGAGGTCGGCCTGTCCGCGCCCGCCGTCAAGCGGCGCGTGGACAGGCTGCGCGCCGAAGGCGCCATCACCGGGTTCACCGTACGGGTCGACCCGGCGGCGCTCGGCTGGGAGACCGAGGGCTTCATCGAGATCTACTGCCGTCGCAACACCTCGCCCGAGTCGATCCACCGCGGTCTGGCTCGGTATCCGGAGGTGGCGTCCGCCTCGACCGTGACCGGTGAGGCGGACGCCATCGTCCAGGTCTTCGCCTCGGATGTGCGGCACTTTGAGCGGGTGCTGGAGCGGATCGCGGGGGAGCCGTTCGTGGAGCGCACCAAGTCGGTGCTGGTGCTCTCGCCGCTGCTGCGGCGCTATAGCTCCGGCTCGCCCGCGTAGCGGGTCCGGCTACTGAACGTCCGGACAGTGGTCGCCGCGGGACCCCGCCCCGGCGCCCCGGGTGGCATCCGGAGGCGGCGGCGATATATGCGGACAAAGATTCCCTCGGGGGAACTTGCCGACCGCGTGCGGTGTGACATACGTCAATTCTTCGCTCCGCACCGGAGCCGTCCGCCTCCGGCCCGCTACCCTCCTGCGACCGGGATCCGGACGACCACCGGCCCGGTCACCTGCCTTCGCCCTTGCCTCCGGGGAGACCATGCGCCGGCGTTCTGGCCGCACGATCCGTACGAGGATCGTCACCCTGACCCTCATTCCGACCATTGCCCTGCTCACATTGTGGGCCTCCGGCATGGTGTCGATGACCGGAGACCTACGGGCCCTGATCCGGTTGCAGGGGGTGTACGTGCGGTACGGCACACCCGTGGACACGGCCGTCGGGCAGATCCAGATCGAGCGG
The DNA here is from genome assembly GCF_054963655.1 of Streptomyces sp. HSS9-12. NCBI lineage: Bacteria > Bacillati > Actinomycetota > Actinomycetes > Kitasatosporales > Streptomycetaceae > Streptomyces > Streptomyces sp. HSS9-12. The sequence goes on from NZ_JBUEGC010000015.1 coordinate 90,924, forward strand.
CGGCTGTCGGCCGCGTACCTGGCCGCGCCCGACAGCACCCGCCGGCTCGGCGCCCTGACGACGCAGCAGCGCTCCACCGACGACGCCGTACGGGCCATGCGCGCCGCGACGGCCCATCCCGAGCGACGGGACGATCTGAGCGACGACCAGCGCAAGGCCCTGCATGACATGCTCGCCGCCGCCGACAAACTCCCCGCGCTGCGCGAGCGCGTACTCGGCCGGAAGATCTCCTGGGGCCGTGCCGTCGACGACTACACCGACATCGTCCAGCCGACCTTCGCCGTGCAGTCGGCCCTGACCGCGCTCCAGGCCGGCCGTCTGGCCCGTGAGGCCCAGGTCGTCGTGGAGCTGGTACGTGTCCGGGAGTTCGTTTCCCGCGAGGACGCCCTGGTGGCCGGGGCCCGGGCCGCCGGCGGATTCGACGCGGAGTCCTACCGCGCCCTCACCGCGACGATCGAGGACCGCCGGGTCTTCCAGCGGACATACGTCCGCGCGCTTCCGGACAACTCGCGGCAGCTGTTCGAGAAGTTCCAGGCGGGCAGCGAATTCCAGGCTCTCACCAAGGGCGAGGACGCCCTGCTGCGGGCGGGCGAGAAGGGAGCGGGGAAGGTGGTCGCCGAGGACTCCTGGCGCACCACCGTGGACCGGGCGGTCAAGCGCTACATGCTGATGTGCACCCAGTCGGCGAAGAACGCCGCCGCGCGTGGCCGCGCCTTCGCCAAGAGCGAGCTGCTCCACGCGGGCACCGCGGGCACCCTGGGCCTCGCCGCCGTCGTCCTGTCGGTCTGGCTCTCCGCCCGTGCCGGCCGGCGCATCTCCCGGCGGCTCGAAGACCTGCGCGACGCGGCCGACATGCTGGCCTCCCGTCAGCTCCCGGAGGTGATGCGGCGGTTGAGCGCGGGGGAGCAGGTCGACGCGGCCGCGGCCGCACCGCCGCTCTCATACGGGGATGACGCGGCGGTCCAGGACGAGATCGGACAGGTCGGCAACGCCCTGAACACCGCCCGCCGGGCGGCGGTGGAGGCAGCGGTGAAGCAGGCGAGTCTGCGCCGGGGTGTCTTCGCTGTGCTGCTCAACATCGCCCGCCGCAACCAGGCGCTGGTGCACCGTCAGCTGAAGCTGGTGGACACCCTGGAGCGCCGCACGAACGACCCGGACGTCCTGGACGACCTCTTCCGTATCGACCACTTGACGACGCGGATGCGGCGCCACGCCGAGGGCCTGATCATCCTCTCCGGCGCGACACCCGGCCGCCGCTGGCGCAACCCGGTGCCCGTGGTGGACGTGGTCGCCTCGGCGGTGGGCGAGATCGAGGAGTACGCGCGCGTGGTCGTGCCGCCGATGCCCACGGTGGGGATCGTCGGCGACGCGGTGGCGGACATCGTCCACCTGATCGCCGAACTGGTCGAGAACGCGGCCACGTTCTCCCCGCCGCACACCATGGTCACCATGCGGGTGGGCGACGCCCGGAAGGGCTTCGTGGTGGAGATCGACGACCGCGGTCTCGGCATGGACGGCTCCGAGCTGGCGGAGGCCAACCAAACCCTCCGCCGCGCGGAGGACTTCGACCCGACGCAGACCGATCGGCTGGGCCTCTACGTCGTCGGGCGCCTCGCCGCGCGCCACGGGATCGACGTGACCCTCACCCGGTCCCCGTACGGCGGCACCACGGCGGTCGTTCTGTTGCCCAACGCCATCCTGGCCGAGGTCACGGCCGACTCCATGGCCGGTCCCACGGCCGTGGCACCCGGGCAGATCCCGGACGGGCGAACGGCGCGGCGCGAGCTTGAACTTCCCGCGCTCCCGGCACGTACGAGAGTGCCCGAGGCCCGTGCCGCGGAGGAGGAGACTCGTGGGGGAGTGGCCAAGGCGCGGATGCCGGAGCCGGACGTCACGGAGCCGGACGCCATGCAGGGCGCAGACGGGCCCCCTTCGCGTGAGGGCGGCGCGACGGACCGCCTGCCGGCGCTGCCTTCCCGTCGGCGTGGGGCGGTGGACGGCTCGAGCGCCCGGCCCTCCCACGAGGGTCGCGGGGCGGACGGCCCGGGCGGGCTGCCGACGCGTGGGCAGGGTCCGGGGGAGGGGCTGGCCAAGCTGCCCACACGTGTGCGCCAGGCGAGCATCGCGCCCCAGTTGCGCACCGATGGCCAGGAGCCCCTGCACTCATCGTCCGGCGGTGACCGCGACGAGGTCACACCTGAGCAAATGGGCGCTATCTTCGGAGCGTTCCAGCGTGGCCTGGAGCGTGGGCGCGGCTCTGAGCCGCGGCGGTCGGACACCGAGCAGGAGCGAGGGAGCGGACGGTGACACGCGAGGACAACGGCGGTACCGGAACCGGAGTGCGTACGGGCGAGTTCGACTGGTTGCTGGAAGAGCTGGTGGCCCGCACCGACAGCGTCCGGCAAGCCCTTCTGTTGTCATCGGACGGCTTCGCGACGAGCGCGTCCCAGGGCATGCGCGAAGAGGACATCGACCACCTCGCCGCGGTCTGCTCCGGCTTCCACAGTCTCGCCGAGAGCGTCAGCGAACGGTTCGAGGCCGGTGCCGTACGCCAGACCATGGTCATGCTGGAGGACGGGTACCTCTTCGTGACCGAGGCCGGCGAGAGCAGCCGCCTCGCCGTGCTGGCCGATGCGGGGACGGACGTCGGGCAGTTGGCCTACGAGATGTCGCTGCTCGTCAAACGGGCGGGGCGGCACATGGCGTCCCCGGCACGATCGGTGCCTGAGGGCGCCGACGGATGACAGGAAGGGACGACGAGGAGGCGCACTGGTACGAGGACGAAACCGGGCCGATGGTGCGCCCGTACACCGTGACACGGGGCCGCACCCGCCCCGCCAAGGAGCACGCCTTCGATCTGATGGCCCGGGTCACGGCGGTGGGCGGAGCCGGGGACGCGGCCGACCCACGGCTGGCGCTCGACCATGCCCGGATGTCCCTCCTCGCACTGGTACGCCGCGGCTCTCGGCCCATCGTCGAGCTCGCCGCCGACGCCGACCTGCCGCTCACCGTCGTACGGGTCCTGCTCAGTGACCTCCTCGACGCCGGACTCGTCCGGATCGGCCTTCCGGCGGCCCGCGCCGACCAGCCGGACACCGAGCTGCTGGAAGAGGTCCTGGCGCATCTGCGCAAGCTGTGACGGCCACCGGCGGGAGCGGAAGGGGCGGCGGGAACCAGCAGTGGGGCCGCGGTGACCTGCAGCGGAGCGCCGACCAGCCGGTCGTGGGAGCGCTGACCAGCCGGTCGTGGGAGCGCTGAGAAGCCGGCCGGGGAGCGGTCGGGTGCGTGGCCGCGAGATGGCGGCGCAATGAATTCGCCGGAAGGGCGGGTAACGCGCAACGAAAGCCCCATCGGCGCGCAACGGACGCGCCTTGTCCGGCCCCGAGCCCGACCGTACCGTCGAAGCGTTCCCCAAACGTCTGCCCGGTCGTCTCCGGCAGGCTCCGCACGTCCCAGCGAAGAGGTCCCATGGCGTCGCTGCGCACCGCGCTGTTCCAAGGTCCCTGTGGCGTTCCCAGCCACACCGAGGACAGCCTCGCCGCGCTCGCCGATGCCGCCCGCTGGGCCGCCGGCACCGGTGCCCGGCTGCTGCTCGCCTCCGAGCTGTACCTCACCGGCTACGCCATCGGCAGCGCCGTGCCCGAGCTCGCCGAGTCCGCCGATGGTCCGGGCGCCCAGCGCGTGGCGGAGATCGCCGCCGAGCAGGGCCTGGCCATCGCCTACGGCTACCCGGAGCGCGAAGGCTGCGCGGTGTACAACTCGGTCCAGCTGATCGGCCCTGACGGCGGGCGGCTGGCGAACTACCGCAAGACGCACCTCTTCGGCGAGTTCGAGCACACGTACTTCAGGCCGGGCGACGAGGCGGTCGTCCAGGCCGACCTCGACGGTGTCCGGATCGGTCTGCTGATCTGCTATGACGTCGAGTTCCCGGAGACCGTACGGGCGCATGCCCTCGCCGGGACCGAACTGCTGCTCGTCCCGACCGCGCTGATGCGGCCGTACGAGATCGTCCCCCAGACGATCCTCCCGGCCCGCGCCTGGGAGAACCAGCTCTACGTGGCCTACGCCAACCGCTGCGGCCCCGAGGGCGACTTCCACTTCGCCGGGCTCAGCTGCCTCGCGGCCCCCGACGGGACCGTACGGGCTCGCGCCGGCACGGAAGCGGACCGGATCGTCGCCGACGTCGACCCGGAGTTCCTGAAGGCCTGCCGCGCCGAGAACAGCTACCTGGGCGACCGCCGCCCCGAGCTGTACGCATCCCTCGGCTGAGCGCCGACGCAGCCGCCCCACCACCCAAGTCCGTACGTAGGAGAGTCCAGTCGATGACGTCCACGGTGCCCACCGCCGTTCCTGAGACGAGCGCCCAGCCTTCCCCTGGCCTTCGGCATGGGGAACCCCAGCCGCCCGTCACCATGTTCGGGCCGGACTTCCCGTACGCCTACGACGACTTCCTCGCCCACCCGGCGGGCCTCGGCTCGATTCCCGCCACCGCGCACGGCACCGAGGTCGCGGTGATCGGCGGTGGCCTGTCCGGCATCGTCGCCGCGTACGAGCTGATGAAGATGGGCCTCAAGCCCGTCGTGTACGAGGCGGACCAGATCGGCGGCCGGCTGCGCACCGTCGGCTTCGAGGGCTGTGCCGCCGAAGGTGACGAGGGGGAGCTGACGGCCGAGATGGGCGCCATGCGCTTCCCGCCGTCCTCCACCACCCTCCAGCACTACATCGACCTGGTGGGCCTGGAGACCAAGCCGTTCCCCAACCCGCTCGCGCCGGAGACTCCCTCGACCGTCATCGACCTCAAGGGCGAGACCCACTACGCCGAGACGCTCGACGACCTGCCGCAGGTCTACCGCGACGTGGCGAACGCGTGGAACGCCTGTCTGGAGGAGGGTGCGGACTTCTCCGACATGAACCGCGCCATCCGCGAGCGCGATGTCCCGCGCATCCGCGAGATCTGGGCCCGGCTCGTCGAGAAGCTCGACAACCAGACCTTCTACGGCTTCCTCTGCGACTCCAAGGCCTTCAAGTCCTTCCGGCACCGGGAGATCTTCGGCCAGGTCGGCTTCGGCACCGGCGGCTGGGACACCGACTTCCCCAACTCCATCCTGGAGATCCTGCGCGTCGTCTACACCGAGGCGGACGATCACCACCGCGGCATCGTCGGCGGTAGCCAGCAGCTTCCGCTGCGGCTGTGGGAGCGCGAGCCGGAGAAGATCGTCCACTGGCCGTACGGCACTTCGCTGAAGTCCCTGCACGGCGGCGAGCCGCGCCCGGCCGTCACCCGGCTGGGCCGTACCGCGGGCAACCGCATCACGGTCACCGACGCCCACGGCGACATCCGTACGTACCAGGCGGCGATCTTCACCGCGCAGAGCTGGATGCTGCTCAGCAAGATCCAGTGCGACGACTCGCTGTTCCCCATCGACCACTGGACGGCGATCGAGCGCACCCACTACATGGAGTCCTCCAAGCTCTTCGTGCCCGTCGACCGGCCGTTCTGGCTGGACAAGGACGAGGAGACCGGCCGGGACGTGATGAGCATGACGCTCACCGACCGGATGACCCGCGGCACGTACCTGCTGGACAACGGCCCGGACAAGCCCGCCGTGATCTGCCTCTCCTACACCTGGTGCGACGACAGCCTCAAGTGGCTGCCGCTGAATGCCAACGAGCGGATGGAGGTCATGCTGAAGTCGCTCTCGGAGATCTACCCGAAGGTCGACATCCGCAAGCACATCATCGGCAACCCGGTCACCGTCTCCTGGGAGAACGAGCCCTACTTCATGGGCGCGTTCAAGGCGAACCTGCCCGGCCACTACCGTTACCAGCGCCGCCTGTTCACCCACTTCATGCAGGACCGGCTCCCCGAGGACAAGCGCGGCATCTTCCTCGCCGGTGACGACATCTCCTGGACCGCCGGCTGGGCCGAGGGCGCCGTGCAGACCGCCCTCAACGCCGTGTGGGGCGTCATGAAGCACTTCGGTGGCGCCACCGACCCGTCCAACCCCGGTCCGGGCGATGTGTACGACGAGATCGCCCCGGTGGAGCTGCCGGAGGACTGATCCGGCCTCGCTCCGGCCCCAGCCCCGGGCCGCCGCCGTGCTGCTTGTGAGTGCTCAGAGCGCGGCGGCGGCCCGCATCCATGCCGGTCCGCCAACGGGCGCGCTCAACCCGTCCGCAGCGGGGTGAGCAGAAAACGGCCGACCAGTCCCGCAGCAGCGTCCAGTCGCCCGGCGAACGCGTCGTACAGGTCGTCGGTGTGCCGCAGTCCCCACAGCACCCGGGACGCGGCCCACGCGGAGTCCCGCGCTCGCTCCAGGCTCCACGAACCCACCAGGTGCGTCAGCGGATCGGCCACCTCCAGCAGGTCGGGCCCGGGCATCAACTCCTCGCGGATCCGCTCCTCCAGCGCGGTGAGCACATCCCCGACCCGTTCGAAGTCCGTCTCCAGCGCCGCTGGTTCGCAGCCCAGGCCGGTGCAGGTGTCGACCACGGCCAAGGCCAAGTCGTGCCCGACATGGGCGTTGATGCCCGCCAGCGCGAACTGCAGCGGCCGCACCCCCGGATGGCGCCGGGCCTGGAACAGCGGCCGCCAGCAGTCCGGCGTACGGTGCCCGGTCGCGGCCGCCTCGACCGCCGCCAGATAGCGGTTGCCGAAGCGCGCCGCCAACTCCCGTGCGGCCGAGGGGTGCTGGAAGAAGCCCGTCGCCCCACGGCGGACCATCTCCTTCGTGACCGACAGATACACCTGGTTGAACACGGCCACCCCGTCGCGCTCCGGCAGCTCCGCATCGAGTGCGCGCATCCGCTCCGCCACGTCATCCAGGTCCGCCGCCGCGGACGGGCGAGTCGTCGTCATGGGGCACAGGGTGTCAGCCCGGTCCGCTGAGGCTGGGGACGATGCCCGCCGCATGACCGGAACGGCGTAACCGGGTGCCTGATGAGACGGTGCTCGCAGGTCACAGAGCTTGGCTGCCGCCCTGGTCGGCGACATCAGCGCGCGGCCGGCCGCGTCGGGCGGCCCGCGCCAGAGGCACGGGCAGACGGGGCGCGGCTGAGCGCAGTCCCGGCGGCTCGCCTGTGGTGCCGGGCCTGGCCGGTGGGCGTGCTCAGACCTACCGTGGAGGCATGGACAAGGACACAGGGCGGCAGAGCGAGACAGCGGCCTCGTTCGTCTGTCCCGTGTGCGGGCACCCCGTCGAGCCCGTCGTGGTGAAGCGGCGGAAGGTGCTCGGGGCTGTGGTGCCGGTGTGGGGACCGGGGCCGTGCCGCAACCCCGAATGCCCGCTGAACGCCAAGAAGCGGGAAGGGGAGAAGCCGCCGACCGGCCAGGAGAGGGCTGCGCCCAAGACTGAGTAGCTGGTCGGGGCCCGCCGGCCCGGCGCGCCGCGCCCCGCCCCGCGTGTCCGCGAAGCCGACGTCGTCGGGGCGCCGTACCAGATTCGCGCCTTCAAGATCTGGGAGCGCTGAGTGTGCGACGCTCCTGTCCCACCTGGGCCGCCCAGGGGCTGGTGGAACACCAGCGGCCCCGCACGGCGGGCCGGCCTGGACGGGCTTATCCCTGCTCGGCCCGGGTCGGCTGTGGTACGGCTGCGGGAGCGGCCTCCGCTGCCGTGCGGGCAGCGGGCCGCAGCATGCCGGCACCCAGCACCAGCCCCAGAGCCAGCAGCGTCACCAGGCCGAACGACACGGTGAGCGATGTCGCGTTGGCGATCGAACCGATCGCGGACGGGGCCACCAGCCCCGAGGTGTAGGTGATCGTCGCGACACCCGCGATCGACTGGCTCGGCGCGGGCCCGCTCCGGCCGGCCGCGGCGAAGGCCAGCGGGACGACCACCGCGACACCGAGTCCGATCAGCGCGAAGCCTGCCATGGCCATCACCGGATGCACGGCCGCGACGACCAGCCCTCCGCCGGCCGTCGCCAGCACCCCGCCCACACGGACGGTGCGTACGGGCCCGAAGCGCCCCACCACGGCGTCCCCGGCCAGCCGGGCCGCCGTCATCGTGCAGGCGAACGCGGTGGTGGAGCCGGCGGCCACACCGGCAGAGGTCTCCAGGACGTCCCGCAGGTAGACCGCCGACCAGTCCAGGCTCGCGCCCTCGGCGAAGACCGCGCAGAAGCCGACCAGACCGATCGCGAGGGCGGACTTCGGGGGCAGCGCGAAGCGCGGCGGCGGGTGCTCCTCCGGAGCGCTGCGCAGATCGAGCACCCACTGGCAGGCGAGAACACCCAGCAGCGTCAGGACGGCCGCCGCGGCCGCCAGGTGCACCCGGGCGTCCACATCGGCGTGCGCGGCGACCGTGCCCGCCGCGGAACCGGCCAGCGCACCCGCGCTCCACATGCCGTGCAGCCCGGACATGATCGACCGGCCGAGGCGTTCCTCGATCTCCACGCCCAGGGCGTTCATGGCCACGTCGGCCATGCCCGAGGTGGCACCGAAGACGAACAGCGACAGGCACAGGGTCAGCAGGCCGGGGGCGAAGGCGGGCGGTACGAGGCTGGCCGTCCACAGGGCCAGCAGCCCGCGCAGCGCCGCACGGGCGCCGAAGCGGTGGCTGATACGGCCCGCCAGCGGCATCGCGACCGACGCTCCGATCGCGGGGAAGGCGAGGGCGAGGCCCAGCTGACCGGCGCTGAGGTCCGTATGCTCCTGGATCCAGGGCACGCGGGTCGCGAAGTTGCCGGTGACGGCCCCGTGCACGGCGAACACGGCGGCGACGGCCAGGTGCGCCCGCCGCAACCGCCGCTGGGCAGTGCCGGGCTCGGCTGCCGCTTCCGGCCCGGAGACCGTGCCCTGCGCACTGGTGCGTTTCATCCTGCGAGCCCTCCCGGAAGCGTGCCGTCCCAGGCCGTAAGCGTCTCCCAGCACGACGTGGGCCATCAACCGCGATTCCCCCGGCGGCAAGAGCCCCCACCCGTGCCGGGTGCGCGACCGGCGCGGCCCGCCGCCAGCCCGCGCCTCCGGCGCGGCTTTCTCCGCCCCCTGCCCCTTGAACGGGCAGGTGGGCGGGAGGAAGCGCCGGCGTGCAGCGCCGATAGTTCAGGCCGGCTGCTGGTCCAGGGCACGCCCGCCGCGCCGGTGGCAACGCGCTCGCGCGCCGGCGACCCCGCCATGGCCCCGCAGCGCGGGGGGCCACGACACCGGGTCGGCCTACGGGGCCTGCGCGGCCCGGTGCCGACGGAGATGGGCGCCGCTCCGGCCGTATCGGGTGACGCAGCGGGCGAACACGTACGCGCTGCGCACAGGTTGAGCACCCGCACAGGCACCACGCTGTCCGGCAGCTGGAAAAACACGTTCGCGGCCTGGCCGGTTGACCTCGTCCAGCGAGAACGTCCCAAGCGCCCGCAGCAGTTGGCGCGGCTTGTGCGCCCATCACCGCAGCCGCCGGGCTGCTGTGCGTGACGCATACGGCGTGTTCTGTGAGCCAAGCCACATCGGCCGCCCGGTATAGATCGCGATCCGGCATGGCACACTGGAGCCGTACCAGTGACGTCAGCGCACTCCGGGGTCGGTGAAAGTCCGAACCGGCGGTTAAAGTCCGCGACCCGGTCGCATCCAGCGGCCGGTTGACCAGGTGAAATTCCTGGGCCGACGGTTAAAGTCCGGATGGGAGGCAGTGCGCGGCGGGCGATCACCGGTGCGCCGCTGTCCAGCGGCCGCCTCCCGCGGCGGCCCGCGTCCCCTACGCGGCGTTCCCCCGGTGTCTCGTTCCGCTCATGTCATCTCGACAGCCCCGGAGTCCGTGCCCGAAGAGGCAGGAGGACCCGGTGGCCACCGCAGCATCGATCGAGCGTGACGCCATGCGTCGCGCCATCGCGCTTGCCGCCCGCGGCCTCGGCTCCACCAGCCCCAACCCCGTCGTCGGCTGTGTGATCCTCGACGCCTCCGGACGGATCGTCGGCGAGGGCTGGCACCAGCGCGCCGGCGGACCGCACGCGGAAATCCACGCCCTGCGCGCGGCCGGCGAGCGCGCCCGCCGCGGCACCGCGGTCGTCACCCTCGAGCCCTGCAACCACACCGGCCGCACCGGCCCCTGCGCGCAGGCCCTGCTCGACGCCGGGATCGCCCGCGTCGTGTACGCCGTCGCCGACCCCACCCCGACCGCCACGGGCGGCGCCGCCACGCTCGCCGCCGCAGGCGTCGAGGTCGAAGGCGGACTGCTGGCCGAGGAGGCCGAGGCGGGCAACGTCGCGTGGCTGACTTCCGTACGCCTCGGCCGCCCGTTCGTCCTGTGGAAGTACGCCGCCACGCTCGACGGCCGGATCGCCGCCGCCGACGGCACCAGCCGCTGGATCTCCTCGCCGGAGTCCCGCGCCGACGTGCACCGGCTGCGCGCCCTGGCCGACGCCGTCGTCGTCGGCTCCGGCACCGCCCGTACCGACGATCCCCAACTCGGCGTCCGCCACCTCGACATGCTCGACCTGCTCGATAACGAGGTCATCCAGCCGCTGCGCGTCGTCGTCGACAGCAACGCCACCGCCGTGAAGCCCGGCGCCCGCGTCCTCGACGGCACCGCGCCCACCCTGATCGCCGTCGCCGAGGACGCCGACGCGGCGCACCTCGAAGGACTCGCGCCCCTCGTACGGCTGCCGCGCGCCGCCGCCGACGGCCCGGGCCTGAGCATCGCGGCCCTCCTGAGGGCCCTGTACGAGCGCGACGTGCGCTCCGTACTGCTGGAGGGCGGCCCCACTCTCGCCGGAGCCTTCATCGCGGCAGGCGCCGTCGACCAGGTGGTCGGCTATCTCGCTCCCGCACTGCTCGGAGCCGGGCCCGCCGCCCTCGCCGACGCCGGGATCGCCACCATCGCGCAGGCGTTGCGCCTCGACGTAACGGAGACCACCCGGCTCGGTCCCGATCTCCGCATCACCGCCGTTCCCACCACCCCTCAGGAGAGCTGACGTGTTCACCGGAATCGTCGAAGAACTGGGTGAGGTCATCGCCGTGGAGGATCTCGGCGACGCTTCCCGCTTCCGACTGCGCGGCCCGATCGTCACCGAAGGCGCCAAGCACGGCGACTCGATCGCCGTCAACGGCGTCTGCCTCACCGTCGTCGACACCGCGGACGGCGAGTTCACCGCGGACGTCATGGCGGAAACCCTGAACCGCTCCAGCCTCGGCGTCCTGACCCCCGGCTCCCGCGTCAACCTCGAACGCCCCATGGCGCTCGGCGGACGCCTCGGCGGTCACCTCGTCCAGGGCCATGTCGACGGCACCGGCACCATCGTCGAGCGCAAGCCCGCCGAGCACTGGGAGATCGTCAAGATCTCGCTCCCCGCCGGCCTGTCCCGCTATGTCGTGGAGAAGGGCTCCATCACGGTCGACGGCATCAGCCTCACCGTCGTCGACGCGGGCCCCGACCACTTCACCGTCAGCCTGATCCCGACCACCCTGGCGCTCACCACGCTCGGCATCAAGCAGCCGGGCGACCCGGTCAACCTCGAGGTGGACGTCCTCGCCAAGTACGTCGAGCGGCTGCTGGGCAACGGTCCGCAGGAGGCGGCCGCATGAGTGCCCTCGACTGGCTGAACGGCCCGGCGCTCGAAGCCTTCCACCAGCGCATCATCTGGTCCGACCTGATCGGCAACAGTCTCGGGCTGGTGGCCCTCGCCCTCGGCTGGCGCCGGTCCATATGGACCTGGCCCGCTCAGCTGCTCTCCGGCCTGATCCTGGTCGCCGCCTACGCCTCGGCCCACCTCAGCGGCGGCGTCGGCAAGCAGCTCCTGGTCATCGGCGTGGCCGTCTGGGGCTGGACCCAGTGGCAGCGCGGCCGTCGCGACCACGGCGGCGAGGTGGCCGTACGGTTCGCCTCCTGGCGCGAGCGCGGTGTGCTGGCCGCCGCCACGGCCGCGGGCACGCTCGCCGTCGGCGCTCTGTTCACCGCGGTCCCCGACTTGTCCTGGAACCCGTGGCCGGACGCGTACATCTTCGTCGGCACGCTTGCCGCGATGGTCGCCCAGGCCCGCGGGCTGGTCGAGTTCTGGTTCGCCTGGGTCCTGGTCGACCTCGTGGGCGTCCCGCTCGCTTTCAGCAGCGGCCTGGCCTTCTCCGGCCTCGTCTACGTCGTCTACTTCGTGCTCGTCCTGTGGGGCATGCGCGACTGGTGGGTGCGCTCCCGTACGAGTGAAGCCGCCCTGGAAGGAGCTCTCCCGTGAGCTGGAGCCACCTCCCAGCGATAGTCCCCCTGGGCCTGACGGCCCGGGTGGGGGTACCCCCAGCGGGAGCATGCGAGGCCGCCGGACCGCAGACGGAATTCAGCGCGCGCCTTCGCCGAGCAGGCGGAGATGGGGGCACCACCCAGGCGACAGCTCTGGGGGAGAACGAAAGGGGCGCGGCATGACCGCGATCGCCACGGAGAACACGCACAACTGGTACGACGACGAGGACCTGCGCCTCGACCCCGTCGAGCAGGCGATCGCCGACATCGCCGCGGGCCGGCCGGTCGTCGTCGTGGACGACGAGAACCGCGAGAACGAGGGCGACCTCATCATCGCCGCCGAGAAGGCCACCCCCGACATCGTCGCCTTCATGATGAGCGAGTGCCGGGGCCTGATCTGCGCACCGATGGAGGGCGACGACCTCGACCGGCTCGAGCTGCCGCAGATGGTCGAGACGAACACCGAGTCGATGCAGACCGCGTTCACCATCACCGTGGACGCCTCCGCCGCCCACGGCGTCAGCACCGGCATCTCCGCCGCCGACCGCGCCACCACCCTGCGGCTGCTCGCCTCCGGCGACAGCATCGCCGGCGACTTCGTCCGCCCCGGCCACATCTTCCCGCTGCGCGCCCGCCCCGGCGGCGTACTGGCCCGCAATGGCCACACCGAGGCCGGCGTCGACCTCGCGCGGCTCGCCGGGCTGCGTCCCGCCGCCGCCATCGTCGAGATCGCGGCCGAGGACGGCACCATGATGCGGCTGCCCGAGCTGGTGCCCTTCGCGCGCAAGCACGGTCTGTCGATCATCTCCATCGAGGACCTGATCGCGTACCGCAGGAGCTCCGAGCCCACCGTCCGCCGTGAGGCCGCGACCCGGCTGCCCACCGCCTTCGGCGCATTCCAGGCGTACGGCTACCGCTCCACCGTGGACGGCGTCGAGCACATCGCCCTCGTCCAGGGGGACCTCGGCGACGGCGAGGACGTACTGGTCCGTGTGCACTCCGAGTGCCTGACCGGCGACGTCTTGCACTCGCTGCGCTGCGACTGCGGCCCGCAGCTGCAGGAGTCCCTCAAGCGGGTCAGCGCCGAGGGCCGGGGTGTGGTGATCTACCTCCGCGGGCACGAGGGCCGCGGTATCGGGCTGCTGTCCAAGCTCCGGGCGTACGAGCTCCAGGAGCGCGGCCGGGACACCCTCGACGCCAACCTCGAGCTGGGCCTGCCGGCTGACGCCCGCGACTACGCCGTCGGCGCCCAGATCCTCACCGACCTCGGCGTCCGCAGCCTCCGGCTGATGACCAACAACCCGGAGAAGACCGATGCCCTGCTCCGGCACGGGCTGCGCGTCACGGGGCGGGAGCCGATGCCGGTCGAGGCGGGCGAGCACAACGTGCGGTACCTGCGCACCAAGCGGGACCGGATGGGCCACGACCTGCCGTGGCTGGACGCCGGGCACACCCCTCAGTGAGCAACCGGCATCCACCCAGGTACCAGATCAGCACCACGAGGAAAGAGACACAGAGATCATGAGCGGTAAGGGCGCCCCCGAACTGACGGTGAAGAACTGCGGCGACCTCCGGGTGGCCGTGATCGCCGCCCAGTGGCACGAGAAGGTGATGGGCGGACTGGTCGACGGCGCCCTGCGCAAGCTGCACCAGCTGGGCATCGACGAGCCCACTGTGCTGCGCGTGCCCGGCAGCTTCGAGCTGCCCGTCGCCGCCAAGGCCCTCGCCGGCCGCGGCTATGACGCGATCATCGCTCTCGGCGTCGTCATCCGGGGCGGAACCCCGCACTTCGACTACGTGTGCCAGGGCGTCACCCAGGGTCTGACCCAGGTGTCCGTCGACACCGGTGTCCCGATCGGATTCGGCGTGCTGACCTGCGACACCGAGGAGCAGGCGCTGGACCGGGCCGGACTGGAAGGCTCCAGCGAGGACAAGGGCGACGAGGCCGCCACCGCCGCCGTCGCGACCGCGGCCCTGCTGCGCACCGTCGCCGAACCATGGCGCTGAACAGCGGGTGAGGCCGACCCGGTAAGTTAAGGGGCACCATGGCGAACAAGACATTCGAGGAGCTCTTCGCCGAGCTCCAGCGCAAGGCCGCCACCGGCGACCCCAGCACCTCCCGCACCGCCGAGCTGGTGGCGGCGGGGGTGCACACGATCGGCAAGAAGGTCGTGGAGGAGGCCGCCGAGGTGTGGATGGCGGCCGAGCACGAGGGCGAGGACCGCACCGCCGAGGAGATCTCGCAGCTCCTCTACCACCTGCAGGTGATGATGGTCGCCCGCGGTATTTCCCTCGAGGACGTATACGCTCATCTGTGAGCACATCGGACCGCGGGCAGGGCGCCACCGCCCGCCCGCGCGCTCCGCAGTCACCCCAGCACCCCATCCCAGAGCGAAGGAAACCCACTCCCATGCTGCGCATCGCCGTCCCCAACAAGGGTTCACTGTCCGAGCCTGCGTCGGCGATGCTGCATGAGGCCGGCTACAAGCAGCGCAAGGACCGTCGCGAGCTGGTTCTGGTCGACACCGAGAACGACGTCGAGTTCTTCTTCCTGCGCCCGCGCGACATCGCCGTGTACGTCGGTTCCGGCAAGCTCGACATCGGCATCACCGGGCGCGACCTGCTGCTGGACTCCGGTTCGAACGCCGAGGAGATCATGCAACTCGGCTTCGCCGGCTCCACCTTCCGCTACGCGACCCGGCCCGGTACCGCCAAGGACGTCAGCGAGTTCGGCGGTATGACCGTGGCCACCTCCTTCGCCGGACTGGTCGGCAAGCACCTCGCCGACAACGGCATCGACGCCGAGGTGGTCCGCCTCGACGGCGCCGTGGAGACCGCGATCCAGCTCGGCGTCGCGGAGATCATCGCCGATGTCGTCGAGACCGGCACCACCCTGCGCAACGCCGGACTGGAGATCATCGGCGAGCCGATCCTGGAGTCCGAGGCCGTGGTCATCCGGCGCATCGGCGCGCCCGCCGACGACCCCAAGGTGCAGCAGTTCCTCCGCCGTATGCAGGGCGTCCTGGTCGCCCGGCGCTACGTGATGATGGACTACGACATCCGCGTCGAGCAGGTGGAGCGCGCTGTGGCGCTCACGCCCGGCCTGGAGTCGCCCACCGTCTCCCCGCTGCACCACGAGGGCTGGGTCGCCGTCCGCTCCATGGTCCCGGCCAAGGACGCGCAGCGCATCATGGACGAGCTGTACGACCTCGGCGCCCGCGCGATCCTCACCACCAACATCCACGCCTGTCGCCTCTGACCGGCCCGCCTCCACGACGCCCGAACGGAAGACCGACGACGTGCCCGCCCCCGCCCCTCAGCCCGGCCTGCCGGAAGTGCCGCGACTGCCGGTCACCTTCCGGCCCACCCGTACCCGGGTCGTCCTGCTCACGGTCGGAGCCATGCTGTTCGCCGTCCTGGTGGTGATCGCGCTGTTGCTGCCCATGAGCGCGGGGGAGCAGGTGAGCTTCTTCGTCACCGGACTGCTGTTCTCCGGCGTGCTGCTGCTGCTCAGCCGCCCCAAGGTCGTCGCGGACACCGGGGGCGTCACCGTTGTGAATCTCACCACCCGGCGCCGCCTGGCCTGGGCGGAGATCGTACGGGTCAACCTCCGCCCCGGCGACGCCTGGGTCCACCTCGACCTGGCCGACGGCACCAGCCTGCCCGCCATGGGCATCCAGCCCGGCGTCGCCAAGGCCCGGGCCATCCACGACGCCCGGGCTCTGCGCGCCCTCGCCGAGGCGTACGGCACGGGATCGCCCGCGGCGTCAGCGTGACCCGCACCCCATCGGGCACGCTGGCTTCGCACAGAAAACCTCAGTGATTACTCTTGTCCCGGCGGTGCCACAGGCGCCGCCGCCCCGCACTGGTGGAGCCGCGCGCCAGCCCGGCCCCGCGGGGCACCTGCGAACCGAGGAGTGACACCCTCCGGCAATGGACGGATCGTCCTGTAGTACCTGCGCCGCCCCCTTCCGTGAGGCGGCGGCATCATGACCACCCCCCTGCTGCTGCTCGCCGCGGCCCTGCTTCTGATCCTCGCCAACGGATTCTTCGTGGCCGCCGAGTTCGGCCTGGTCACCGTGGAACGAGCGGCCGCCGAACGCGCCGCCGCGGCCGGCGACCGCCGCGCCCACACCGTGGTGAAGGCCCTGCGCGAGCTCTCCTTCCAGCTCTCCGGAACCCAGCTCGGCATCACCATCACCTCGCTGGTGGTGGGCATGCTCGCCGAGCCCGCCCTGACCCAGCTCCTGGCCCGCCCGTTCGCCGCCACCGGACTCCCGGCCGGCGCCGTATCCGGCGTCGCCGTGGTCGTCGGCATGCTGACCGCCTCCGCGGCCCAGATGGTGATCGGCGAACTCGTGCCGAAGAACTGGGCGGTGTCCCGGCCCCTGCAGGTCGCCCGCTTCGTCGCGGGCCCGCAGCACGCCTTCTCCCGCTTCTTCCGGCCGGTCATCGCTCTGCTCAACGATGTCGCGAACCGGCTCGTACGGGCCTTGGGCATCGAGCCGACCGAGGAACTCGCCTCCGCCCGCACCCCCGACGAACTCGTCTCCCTCGCCCGCCACTCGGCCCGTGCCGGCGCCTTGGAACAGGACACCGCCGACCTGTTCGTCCGGACACTGTCCCTCGGCGAGCTGACCGCCCAGCATGTGATGACCCCGCGGGTGCGAGTCAGCGCCCTGCAGTCCACCGCGACCGCCGAGGATGTGCTCAACCTCACCCGCGCCACCGGCCTGTCGCGTTTCCCCGTCTACCGGGACCGGCTTGACGAGGTCGTCGGCATGGTCCACCTCAAGGACGCCCTCGCCGTACCCGCGGAGGAGCGCCGGCGCACGCCCGTCAGCCGGGTCGCCGTGCCCCCGCTGCTGGTCCCCGAGACGCTGCCCGTCCAGCTGCTGCTGGAACGGCTGCGCAGCGAGCAGCCGATCGCCGTCGTCGTCGACGAGTACGGCGGCACGGCCGGGGTAGTCACGCTGGAAGACATCGTCGAAGAACTGGTCGGGGAGGTCCGTGACGAGCACGACGGCGACGACGATCCGCCCGAACTGGCCGTCGCCCCCGCCGAGGAGGGACGTTCCGCCTGGGACGCCGACGGCAGCTGCCGGGTGGACACCCTGCGGCGGATCGGTCTGGAGGCGCCCGAGGGCCCGTACGAAACGGTGGCCGGGCTGGTCGCCGACCTTCTGGGACGCATCCCGGCCCCCGGTGACACCGCCGAGCTGCCGGGCTGGCGGCTGAAGGTCCGGATGGTCGAGCACCACCGGGCCGAACGGGTCCGGATCATACGTACGGAGAGCGCCGACTGCGTCCAGGCCGAGAGCGCGAAGGCGGACCGGCGATGAGCGTGCTGCAACTGTTGTTCGCTGCCCTTCTGGTGCTGGCGAACGGCTTCTTCGTCGGTGCCGAGTTCGCGCTGGTGTCCGTACGGCGCAGCCAGATCGAGCCACTGGCCGCAGAAGGCTCGGCCCGGGCCCGTACGGTCATACAGGGGCTGGAGAGCCTGCCGCAGATGATGGCCGCCGCCCAGTTCGGCATCACCGTCTGCTCACTGACCCTCGGTGCGGTGGCCGAGCCCACCGTCGCTCACCTGCTCGAGCCCGTTTTTCACTTCGCCCATGTGCCGGACGAGTTGATCCATCCACTCGGCTACGCCATCGCCCTAGCCGTGGTGGTCTTCCTCCATCTCGTCATCGGCGAGATGGTGCCGAAGAACCTCGCCATGGCCGCACCGGAGCGGACCGCGCTGTGGCTGAGCCCGGCCCTCGTGGCCTTCGCCCGTCTCTGCCGGCCGGTCACGGCCTTCTTCGGCGCCTGTGCTCATGGTGTGCTCAAGCTGTTCCGGGTGGAGCCCAGGGACGAGGTGGAGGCGGCTTTCACCAGCGAGCAGCTGACGCATCTGGTGGAGGACTCCTGGCAGGCGGGCCTGTTGGAGCCGGGAGAGCAGGAGCGGCTGGCGGACGCTCTCGAGCTGGGCAGCCACCCGGTCACCGAGGTGCTGCTCGACCGTGCGGCGCTCGTCACCGTCGGCCCGTCGGTGACTCCCCGGCAGGTCGAGGAACTGACCGTACGAACGGGCTACTCACGCTTCCCGATCGTCGCCTCGGACGGGGCCTTCATGGGCTATCTGCACGTGAAGGACGTACTGGAGCTGGAGGACGGGGACCGGGCGGTGCCGCAGCGCGTGTGGCGTCCGATGACGACCCTGCGCGCCGAACTGCCCTTGGATGACGCCCTTACGGTGATGCGCAGGGCCGCCACCCACCTCGCGGAGGTGGCCGACGCCTCCGGCCGGGTGCTGGGCCTGGTCGCCCTTGAGGACGTCCTGGAGATGCTGGTCGGCGAGGTCCGCGACCCGTCGCACCGGCGTCCGCCGCGGCCCGCCGGGCAGGCGGAGACCCGGGTGGCGTCCCAGCGCCCGGGAGCCGCCGATGACACGCAGGCCTCCGCGCCTGCGGCCGACGAGGGCGCGCAGGCGGCCGACGAGGCCGCGTCGGTGGCAGAGCGCAGGGGCACCGCGTCGGCCGCTGCCGAAACGTCCGTCCCCGCTGCGGCCGGCTGACCGCGGAGACGGGCCGCACTTCTCGGGCCTGCGGTGAAGTGAACGCTGCCGGGCGGACGTTGCGTACGCCGCCCTGCTGCGCATGACGTCGGCCTCCGCGACCACCGGTCGTGGAGGCCGACGTTCTCGTACGAAGCGGCTGCCGGTGGGGTCAGGTCGTCAGGCCCGCCAGGACCGGATCGATGCGGCGCAGGACGCCGGGCCAGCCCTCACCCATGCCGTCGAAGGCCGCCTTGCCCATGGGGGAGTCAAGATCGAATCCGGTGTGCTCGAGGAACAGCCGTGTGCCGTCGCCCTCCGGTTCGAGCCGCCAGTCGTGGTGTCGAGCGCCCCCTCGGCGAAGCTGTAGCGGATCATCCGCTCCGGCTCGACCGCGATGACCTCGAACGGCTGGAGCCCCCAGCTCCGCATGTCC
Source organism: Streptomyces sp. HSS9-12 (assembly GCF_054963655.1). Taxonomy (NCBI): domain Bacteria; kingdom Bacillati; phylum Actinomycetota; class Actinomycetes; order Kitasatosporales; family Streptomycetaceae; genus Streptomyces; species Streptomyces sp. HSS9-12. The sequence continues at coordinate 110,056 of NZ_JBUEGC010000015.1, forward strand.
AGTGTGAAGCGGTGACCGACGACGGGCCGGACGTCCCCCGCTGCCCGCCAGCGCGCATGCAACCGCGGATCGTGCGGCGCAGCCGAGGGCCACCGTCAGATGAACGGCGGGTCCTGCGGGCCGCGGTCTCTGGGCCCGCGCCCGGACAGCACCTCGCCGTACGCCTGCATCAGATCCGGCAGGCGCAGCGTCGACAGATCCTCGCGGGTCGGGGTGCCGCTGTAGCCGGACAGCCGCAGATCGCGGTAGGCGCAGCTCTTCTCGTACAGCGTGCGCAGGAAGCGGCCGTTGCCCAGCTCGTCGATCCAGCCCTGGTCCACGACATGGCCACTGATGCTGCGCAGCTCCTCGACGGTTTCCTCGTCCCAGCAGTCGCCGTTCTCCGCGGCCAGCACCTCGCCGATCGCGGTCAGCTCCAGCGGCCGGTAGCTGGGGAAGTCCACGCGGGTGGTGAAGCGGGAGCTGAGCCCCGGGTTGGCGGCCAGCAGCCGGTCCATGCCCTCCGGGTAGCCCGCGAGGATGACCACGAGCCGGTCGCGGTTGTCCTCGGCGCGCTTGAGCAGCACCTGTAGCGCTTCGTCGCCGTACGCATCGCCCTTGCTGTAGCCGGTGTTGGACAGGCTGTACGCCTCGTCGACGAACAGCACCCCGCCGAGCGCCGAGTCGATCAGCTCATTCGCCTTCACCGCGGTCTGCCCGAGGAACTCGCCGACGAGATCGGCCCGTTGGGCCTCCACAAGATGGTCGCCGCCGAGCAGCCCGAGCGCGTAGAAGACCCGGCCGAGGATCCGGGCCACAGTGGTCTTGCCGGTCCCGGACGGCCCGGAGAAGACGAAATGCCGTTTCGGCGGCTGGACGGGCAGGCCTTGGCCGGCGCGCAGCCGCGCCATGTGCAGCTGGGCCGACAGCGCCCGCACCTGCCGCTTCACCGGCTCCAGGCCCACCATCCGCTCCAGCTCGCCGAGCGCCTCCGCCAGCAGCACCGGATCGGGCGGGCCCGCGGGCAGCAGCGGGGGCGCCGGCCGGATCGGGACGACGGCCTTCTCGCGGATGGAGTCGGCGTCCACGGGGGCGGTGCCCGGGATGAGCCCGTCCGGATCGGGCGTGCCCGGCTGGAGCTCCCGGCCGGCCTCACCGGCGTCAGCGGGGGCAGCCGGCGGGTCGGGGTCGTTCGCGGTGGCATCGAGGGTGTCCTGGCCAACCCCCGCGAGGGTGACCGCGGCCAGATCCCCGGCCTCGTCCAGGCCGTCGCTCTCGGAGATGGCCGCGAGCCGCGCGGCGGTGTCCATGAACGCCGGGTCGACCCGGTGGACGGCCCGGTAGAGCGGTAGCGCGGCGGCACTGCGCCCGGTGCCCTCATAGGCGCGCGCCAGCCAGTAGCGCAGCTCCTTGCGCTGTGGCTGTTCGCTGCGGCAGCGCATCAGGGCGCCCGACAGCAGCGGCTCGGCCTGGCCGTACATCTCCAGCCGTACCCGGGCCATGCCGCCGAACAGCCGTGCCTCGATGCCCAGCAGCGGGTCGTCCAGCAGCGGTTCGGTGTGCCGTACGAGCTGCTCCCAGTCCTTGACGAGATAGGCGCGGCAGGCGTGCAGAAAGCGGACCTGTGGATCGGTGTCCACGGGCGGGCAGCCGGCCAGCGCCCGGTCCAGCTCGGGTACGTGCCGGCCGTCGAGCCAGTGCGAGGCGTGCGCGAGGAGCAGGTCCCGCGGGCTCTCCAGAACGGGCTGCACCCACCAGCCCAGCCAGTACCAGGAGTTCAGCGGCCGGCGGTGGCGGGCGCGCTGCTCGCCGAAGCGGTCGCGGTGCCGGTACATCCGCAGCAGCGCGTTCGTGGTGTCGACGCGTAGTGTGTGCAGGCCGAGCCAGGCGTCGGCCATGCCGGGGTCGCTGCGGACCGCGGACCGGAACTCCTCCTCGGCCTGGGCGTACGCCCCCACGGTGTACGCGTCGACGGCGCGCAGCCAGGCCAAATCGGCGGGGGTGTCCGAGCCCTGCGTGCCGAAGTCCATCGCGCCCCCAGAAACAGTGCCCCCGTGGTGTGCCGCAGGCGGGTGTCCGCCTGTCGGCATCCTTGCCGAACTGCCGTGCCATGAAGGGGAGTTGCCCACTCCGCTCCGAAATTGTCCCGCACCGATCGTACCTGCGGCATCGCTGGGCACCGAAGAGTAGCGCGGTGCTGATCGGTGGAACGGGGGAGCAGGTGTACGGTCTTCGGCGCATCGAAGGGGCGCATGGAAGGTGACCGAGGGTGAGGACTCTGCGGGGCGATGCGCCCGAAATGCACTCCCTGGGCGGAGCCTGGGCAGAACGAAGCCCCCGATCACGGGGGAACAACCGGGGGCTTCGCATCTGTGGGCGATCCCGTAAGACCGCACATTGAGAACGTAAGACCTCGACGGCCCCCAGGTCAAGCCGAGTTGAAGCTGTTCCATTTATCCCGGTATGCGAAAGACGCGCACGGGCGGGCGTGAAGGTCACCCAGCGTGAGGCACTGGGCCGGTTAGGCAGCCGCAGCAGGCCCGTTCAGCACCAGATAACCCTCTGGTCGCTGCAGTACCAAAAGATCCGCGTAGGGCCGCGAGGGGTCGGCGGCGAAATGTTTCTGCTCGGCGCGCGTCCAGCCCTCCCAGAATCCGTGCAGTCCGGGACCGTCGCGACGGCGGCCGCGCTCCCAGGCCGTGGCCTCGGGCATCTCCATCCACAGCAGGCACGCGAGATAGGGGCGCAGCGCACGGCGCCCGGAGCCGACGCCCTCGACGAGGACGACCGGCGCGGGCGGCAGCTCCTCCTGGCAGGTGAAGCGCCGCCGCACCCAGTCGTACATGCCGTACCGGGCGGTGTGGCCCTGGGACAGCGGCAGGAGCACCTGACCGCGCAGCCGCCCCGTCCACTCGAACAGCTCCTCGTGCGTGGCCAGATCATCCAGGTGGACCACCGGTGCGCCGCCGAGGGCACCGGCCAGCCTGCCGGTGAAGGTGGTCTTGCCCGAGCCGGCGTGCCCGTCGACGGAGACGAGCCGGACCGGGCCGCAGGACGGGGGCAGCGCGCGCAACCGCCGGGCGATCGCGTCGAGGGCGGGGTCGAGGGCAGTCGGGTGTTCCACCCGCACACCCTACGGCTCCCCCGCCCCGCCCCTGGACGCGCGTGCCAGTGGACTGGACCAATATTGGTGCGTCGACGCGCCGGGAAGCTCTGGCCGAAGAGGGCATGAACCGGAGATAGTTGTGCACCTGTCGTGCACCTGCAGGCGCTCCTACGACGACTGGGGGACCTTCCGCCATGACCAGACCCACCCCACGGCGCACCCTCCTGGCCGCTGCGATCGCGGCGGCCGCGGGCACCGCGGCGGCCCACCCGGCCTTCGCCGCGCCGGGCGCGTCCGCCGGCGCCAATGCTTCCGGCGCCGCCTCCTCCCGCACCGCACCGGGAACCACCGCGGGCACCGGCTCCACCAAGGGGGTAGCCCGCGTCGACTACCACGGCTGGACGACCTACACCGACTGGCGCAGTGGGGGCGCCCGCGGCACTCGGGTCGTGGCCGGGGCGCGGCCCGGGGTGGTGATCGACCGCCCGCTCGGCCGCACCGACTACCTGGATCCGCACACCGGCACCACCACCACGTGGGAGTACGCCACCTGGACCGGTCCGGTGCGCTCCCTCGCCACCCCCGCCAGCGAGGTCGTCGCCTCCTGGAACGCCCGTACCCCGAGCGGCACCTGGCTCCAGGTGGAGCTGCGCGGTACGTACACCGACGGCACCCAGACGCCCTGGTACGTGCTGGGCCGCTGGGCCGCGGGCGACGGCGACATCAAGCGCACCTCGGTGGACGACCAGAAGGACGGCAAGAGCAGCATCTGGACCGACACCTTCTCCATCGACGACACCGCGAGCGGGCTGCGCCTGGCCTCGTACCGGCTGCGGCTCACGCTCTACCGCAAGCCCGGCAGCGGCAGCAGCCCGAAGGTGTGGCGGCTGGGAGCGATGGCATCCGACATCCCCGACCGCTTCGAGGTGCCCGCCTCGATGCCCGGGGAGGTGGGCCGGGAGCTCGACGTCCCGCGCTATTCCCAGGAGATCCACAAGGGCCAGTACCCGGAGTACGACAACGGCGGCGAGGCCTGGTGCAGCCCCACCTCCTCGCAGATGGTCATCGAGTACTGGGGCCGTAAGCCCACGAAGGAGGACCTGGCCTGGGTCAACCCGGACTTCACCGACCCCCAGGTCTGCCACGCGGCGCGCTTCACGTACGACCACCAGTACCAGGGCTGCGGCAACTGGCCCTTCAACGCCGCGTACGCCGCCACCTACCGGGGCATGCAGGGCATCATCACGCGCCTGGGATCCCTGAACGACGTCGAGAAGCTGATCGGCGCCGGAATCCCGGTGATAACGTCCCAGTCCTTCCTCGCCTCGGAACTCGACGGCGCGGGTTACGGGACCTCCGGCCATCTGATGTGCCTGGTCGGCTTCACGGCTGCCGGCGATGTGATCGCCAACGACCCGGCGAGCGCGGACAACGAGAAGGTCCGCCACGTCTACAAGCGGCGGCAGTTCGAGAACATCTGGCTGCGCACGAAGCGCTACGACGCGAACGGCAAGGTCAGAAGCGGTACAGGAGGTATCTGCTACCTCTACTGGCCGGCTAACCCAGCACCAACTCAGCGCCGTGCGCTCGCGCAGCTGGGAATCCGCTGAGCATGTGCTCACCGAAGATCTCCTCGACGACCTGACGGCAGCGTTCGCTGCCGTCAGGTCGCCGGGAGTGAGGCGGCCGTAGCGGTCCACCGTGATCTGATGATCTCCTCGGCGAGCGCGACGACGTGCGCCCACGCCAGCCGGGCCTTCCTCCGCGCCCGGCAGGCACCTTGAATGCCGATCACCAGATTTCCGGGCATCAGGTGCCCGAACTCCCGATCGCCCAGCGATGCCGACAGCATCGCCGACAGCGCCTTCTTCACCCGGGACCGGTGCCCGTCCGTCATGCCGTCGGCCTTCAGCTCGGCGAAGAATTTCTTGTACTCCGGGCGCCGTACCTCGGTGATCGGGCGATGCCCGAGGGCGGGGACCACATGACCGCGCAACCGGTAGCCGTACGCCTCCGTCGTCCGGCCCCGCAGCTCGTGCTCCCGCAGGAGCCTCTCCGGCGATCGTCGGAGTCTTCCTGCCCCGCTGCCTCCTGTGCGGCAAGGGGTCGCGTCCCTCGTCGACAGCCGCGCGCTGGCTGCGCTGGTACGCCCGCGCGGCCGTCTTCTTGTTCGCGGGAAAGGTCCGGGAACGCTGCTTCCATCGGCGTCCCGCCCACCGGGCCTGCCACCGGTTCGCGCACCCGTGCAGCTTTTCGTTCGGCACGAGCCCGGGGTGTTCGGGACACTCTGTAGCACCTCTTGGGGGCCTGCTCGGATGCCACCGGTCGTAGACGTCGTCAGCACGCCGCCGCTCCTAAAGCCGCGTACGCGGACCCGAACCCAGGTCAGAGTGAGAGCCGGGTCGACAATGGCCTGCCGTCGGTCAAGCCGCTCAGCGACCAGAGCGTCCTGGAGCATCCTCCTCAATCCGCGCTTTCTGCTCCTTGTACTCCTTGACCTGCTTCGTATGCGACTTACGGCCGTGCTTCTTGTCCATGGCGCAACTCGCCACGACCGTGATCGGGCTCATGAGGGCAAGAATTAAGTGCCATCAATCAGGACAGCAGCCGAACCTCCGGCTCCTCCCTTCTCCGGTGGCGGTGCGTTTTCGATCCCGCCGGCTACTACCAGCCCGCCGATACTTGGCGCCTGTGAATACTCTGTGGATGCGCCGTAAGAGATGTAATGGAAATGGAGAAATTCCGGGTGAGGTCTCGGGGCGGCGGCCCGGCCGCCTATTACGCCCTGTACACCATGCCGCAGAAAGCAAAAAGAGGTGAGGGCGGTGTCGGCCGATCCAGGCCGACACCGCCCTCACCCCCCGGCGCTGTGCGCAGGCAGGCTCAACCGCGGCAGTCGTCGACTTACTTGCCGAGCTCGTTGTCGAGGTTCTCGAAGGAGTCCGCCGCCTTCTCCAGGTACTGGGCCAGGCCGTCGAGACCCTCGTTGGTCTTCGACATGCCCTGCTTGAACTCGTCGAAGTCCTGGCCGAACTTCTTCGACGCCTGCCGGGTGACGAAGCCGCTCTCCAGCAGGCCGTCGATGTAGGACTTCAGGTCCTGAAGCTTCTCCTCGATGCGCTCCTTCTCGCGGTTCATCTTCTTCGCGGCGGCCCGCATGTCCTCATATGTGACATCGAGGTCTTTAGCCATGACGCTCCCCTTCCCTCCGTTGACGCCGCGAGGTCCCCCTCCCGGCATACGCGTGGCGCGCACCGGTTCGGCAGGCACACGCCGTTGGGCACCTTAGTTGCTAACCCTCACAGGTGCACATAAGTGCAGTCACGGGGGCCGCTAACTCCCTTGAAATCGGAGGCTGTTGGGGCATACCGCAGGTGCCCGACCGAGTTGCCGGGACGATACGCTCTCCGTCGTAGCGAGGCATTTCGAGGAGGAGCTAAGTGCGTTTGAAGCTGACCGTCGTCGACCCCTATACGAACGCCAGCAAAGACCTCGTCCTCGATGCTGACCCGGAGACCCGTATCGACGCCGCTGCCCGGGAGCTGGCGGCCCGGGTGCGGGGCGGGGTCGGGCCCGGCTCGCTCGCCGGGCAGCCCGGTCCCGTGCTCTACGTCGACAACTACCAAGTGGACCCCGCCCACACCGTCACCACCTCCCCGCTGCGCGACGGCGCGGTGGTGAGCCTGGACGACCCCTCCGGCGCGCTGCCCGGCGAGCAACCCGGTGTCATCGAGGTCCGGGTGGCCGGCGGGCCCGACGCCGGCGCCGTGTACCGGCTCGGCATCGGCCGGTACGACATAGGCTCCGGCCCGAACTGCCAACTCGTCATCGTTGACCCGGAGTTGCCCCAGCACGCGCTGACGCTCTACGTGGTCTCGGCGGACGACCTCCGCCTGGCCGTGCACGGCGGCAGGCAGGGCGGCGAGGGGCCGGGACAGCAGCCAGGCGGGCAGCCCGGCCGACCGGGCGCGGCACCCGAAGACAAGGACCCCAAGCCCGACGAGGTGCGCGTCGACGGCAAGCCGCTCGAAGGGCAGCAGCTGCGCGTCGGCTCCCAGCTCGCCATCGGCAACACCCTGCTCGACGTGGCCCGTTACACGCCCCCGGATGCGGCCCTGAAGTGGTCCGACGACGGCTCCGGGCTCGACTACAACCGCCCGCCGCGGCTGCGCCCGCCGGAGCGCACCACCAAGTTCCGCCTGCCGGCGCCCCCGAAGGAGTACGAGGCCCGGCCGCTGCCTTGGCTGATGGCGCTGTCCCCGCTCGCCATGGCCGTCACCATGGCGTTGGTGATGGGGCGCATGACGTACCTGCTGATCGCGGTCTTCAGCCCGCTGATCATGATCGCCAACTACTTCTGGGACAAGAAGCACGGCCGCAAGTCCCACGCCAAGCAGGTCAAGGAGTACGAGGAGCACAAGGCCCGGATCGAGCGCGACGCGCAGGAGGCGCTGGTCCTGGAGCGCGGCGACCGCAGCCTCGACCACCCGGACCCCGGCACCATCTGGGCCAACGCCACTGGCCCCCGCACCCGTCTGTGGGAGCGCCGCCGCAGCGACGCCGACCACCTGCTGCTGCGGGTGGGCACCGGTCGGCTGCCCTCCGCCGTCGTCCTCGACGACCCAGAGCAGGACGACCACCGCCGCCAGGTCACGTGGGACATCGCCGACACCCCCGTTGCCCTGAACCTGGGCCAGCTCGGCGTGATCGGCTTCGCGGGTCCCGACGACACCGCGCGCAGCCTGGCGCGGTGGACGGTGACGCAGGCGGCCGCCCTGCACAGCCCGCTGGACGTGCAGTTCTACGTGCTCACCGAGGCGAACGCGCAGGCCGGTTGGGACTGGGTCCGCTGGCTGCCGCATGCCCGTCCGACGGCGCAGGACGCCAACGTCCTCATCGGGAACGACGCCGAGACCGTCGGCGCCCGTATCGGCGAACTCACCCAGATCCTTGAGGCCAGGCATAAGGCCGCCCAGGAGAACCGCGGTCAGGCGGGCTTCTCCGACCCCGACATCGTCGTCGTCTGGGACGGCTCGCGCCGGCTGCGTTCGATGCCCGGCGTCGTACGGCTGCTGCAGGAAGGCCCGGCCGTATCGATGTACGCGATCTGCCTGGACGCCGAGGAGCGCTTTCTGCCGGGCGAGTGCAAGGGCGTCGTGATCGCGGAGCCGCGCAATGCCCGGCACGCCGCGCACGAGCGGCAGGCCGGCGGCGGCGCGAGCGACGCTCTCGAAGTGCTGCGGCGGGCCTACGAGGAGGAGGAGCGGAAGAAGGCGGCGGCCGAGGCCGGCGGGTCGCGCCGCAAGCGGAAGCGGAAGAAGTCGGCCGCGCCCGCCACGCCGGTGGTGTCCAACACCGCCGCTGTGATGCTCTCCCTCGACAACCAGAGCGGCAGCCCCGTGATCGCGGCGCCGCCGGCTGCGGAGCAGGTCGACCCCTCCGTGCTGCGGCTGCGCGTGCAGCAGGCGGGCAAGGACAGAATCCTGGGTGTACGGCCCGACTTCGTCTCCCCGGCCTGGTGCGCCCGGGTGGCCCGGGCGCTCGCCCCGCTGCGCGACATCAGCGGCGAAGCGACGGACAGCGCGCTGCCGGACGCCAGTCGGCTCCTTGACGTCATGGGGATGGAGCCGCCGACGGCCGGCGCGGTGGCCGCCCGCTGGCAGACCGGCGGGCAGTCCACGCTGGCGATGGTCGGTGAGTCGTACGACGGGCCATTCGGCATCGACATTCGCAAGGACGGGCCGCACGGCCTCATCGCGGGCACGACGGGTTCCGGCAAGTCCGAGCTGCTGCAGACGATCGTCGCCGCGCTTGCGGTGGCGAACACGCCGGAAAACATGACCTTCGTGCTCGTCGACTACAAGGGCGGCAGCGCGTTCAAGGACTGCGTCCACCTGCCGCACACCGTCGGCATGGTCACCGACCTCGACGCCCACCTCGTCGAGCGCGCCCTGGAGTCGCTCGGCGCCGAGCTGCACCGCCGCGAGCACATCCTGGCCCAGGTCGGGGCGAAGGACATCGAGGACTACCAGGACCTGGTGCGCCGTAATCCGGGTACGGCGCCGCTGCCCCGACTGCTGCTGGTCATCGACGAGTTCGCGTCAATGGTCCGCGACCTGCCGGACTTCGTCACCGGCCTTGTCAACATCGCCCAGCGCGGACGCTCCCTCGGCATCCACCTGATGCTGGCCACCCAGCGGCCGTCCGGCGTGGTCTCGCCGGAGATCCGGGCCAACACCAACCTCCGTATCGCCCTGCGGGTCACCGACGGCGGCGAGTCGACGGACGTCATCGACTCGCCCGAGGCCGGCAACATCTCCAAGAACAACCCGGGCCGCGCCTATGTGCGCACCGGCGCAGCCTCCCTCATCCCCTTCCAGTCCGGCCGCGTCGGCGGCCGCCGCCCCGGCACCGTGGACCCGATGGCCGTCGCCCCGTGGACCGGGGAGCTGGACTGGGCCGGCCTGGGCCGCGCGGCGCTGGCGAAGCCCGCGGCCGCCAAGAGCGAGGAAGAGGAGATCACCGACCTGAAGGTGCTGGTCGACGCCGTCCGGGAGGCCAACGCGCACCTCCGCATCCCGCAGCAGCACAGCCCGTGGCTGCCGGCCCTAGCGGAGACCGTGCTGCCGGAGGATCTGCCGCCGGTGCAGGGTCTGGGCGTGCTGCCCCCGGCCCCGTACGGCATCGAGGACCTGCCGTCGAGCCAGGCCCGCCGCGCGGTCGCGATCGACTTCGCCACCTTCGGCCACCTGCTCATCGCGGGTGCGCCGCGCAGCGGCCGCTCGCAGGTGCTGCGCACGATCGCGGGCTCCCTGGCCAGCACCCTCTCCTGCGGTGACGTCCACCTGTACGGCATCGACTGCGGCAACGGCGCACTGAACGCCCTGTCCAAGCTGCCGCACTGCGGCGCGGTGGTGGGCCGCAACCAGAGCGAGCGCGCCGTCCGCCTGGTCCGCCGGCTGTCGGCGGAGGCGAGCAGGCGTCAGGAGTTGCTTGCGCAGTACGGCTTCGCGGACATCGGTGAGCAGCGCGCCGGGACGGCGGAGGGCGGGCGGCTGCCGCACATCGTGCTCCTGCTCGACCGCTGGGAGGGCTGGGTCTCCTCCCTGGGCGAGCTGGAACACGGCGAGATGACCGACGAGTTGCTGACCCTGATGCGCGAAGGCGCAAGCGTCGGCATCCACTTGGTGATCACGGGCGACAGGCAGCTGCTGACCGGCCGGATCTCCTCGCTGACGGAGGACAAGCTCGGCCTGCGCCTCGCGGACCGTACCGACTTCTCGATGCTGGGCATCAACAGCCGCAAGGTGCCGGACGAGATGCCGCCGGGCCGCGCGTTCCGCAACGAGACGGGTACGGAGATCCAGTTCGCGCTGCTGAGCGAGGACGCCACCGGGCAGGGCCAGAACGCGGCCCTGGTGGCCATCGGAGAGGCGGCGACCCACCGGGACGCGGCGGTGCCGCGCGCCCTGCGCCCGTTCCGGGTGGACTCGCTGCCCAGCCGCATCACCTTCAACCAGGCGTTGCAGCACGTCGATCCGGCGACGTCCGCCTCGCGGCTGTGGGGCTTGGTGGGCGTCGGCGGCGACGACCTGACGGCCTTCGGCCCGGACTTGGCACAGGGCTTGCCGGGCTTCGTGATCGCGGGCCCGGCGAAGTCAGGTCGCTCGACCGTGCTGATGAACCTGGCGGCCACGTTTGTG